>DAORHS010000711.1:0-2962 GCA_035438165.1 Prosthecobacter sp. | reverse complement strand
GGGCAAAGCCCACAACTTTAAACTACGGGGGCAGGTCGCCAGCGGCGGCGATGTTGTAGATGGCGGGGATCAGCTTGCGGTGCGTCAGGTCACCAGTGGCACCAAAAATGACCACGGAGCAGGGTTCCGCACGGTGGCGGGAGAGCAGCGTCTCTTGAAAGGGGTTTTCCAGTTCGGACATGGCTTTGAAGCAAAGACTGCGCCATGACCACGGCGCAGGACCGCCAGACTAACGCGCCCCCCAACGATGGCAACCGGCGATGCTTTCCCGGCCGCCCGGGGTGGATGAAATGACTTCATGCATGTCATGAACCGGGCTGGTCCGCGGTGAGAAGAGCCCCCGCCGCCAAAGCCGTTTCTCTATCGTCGAAATTCTCGCCACATGAGGAGTTTCAAAGGTTTGACAGCACGTCTCATCCGTTGAGAATCAGCGCTCACAATGAGCAAACCGGCGCCAGAGCCAGACATTCCGATCCCGGAAGACGCAAAGAAAGACAAGGGCTTGTGGGAGAAAACCCGCAAGAGCCTGATCGAGCGCCTGAACAACTGGGAAGACCAGCGGACTTGGAACGAGTTCTACCAGACCTACTGGCGCCTTATTTTCAGCGTCGGCACCAAGGCGGGCCTCACCCGTGAGGAGGCTTTCGATGTGGTGCAGGAGACGATCATCGCCATCGCCCGGCAGGTGCAGAAGGGGCAGTACGACCCGCGTGCGGGCTCGTTCAAGGCCTGGTTGCTGCAGATGACACGCTGGCGCATTCTCGATGTCTTCCGCGCCCGCAAGCGCCAGCCCTCCCTCGCCGACCAGGGCAATGCGGACAGCGAAGACACCAGCGGCCAAGTGATCGACCGCCTTTCCCAGGACAAGGACAACCTGCTGGAAAACATCTGGGATCGTGAGTGGCGTGACAACATCACCGCCGCCGCCCTCGAACGTGTCAAAGCGAAGGTGTCGCCTCGCCAGTTTCAGATTTTTGACTGCTATGTGATGAAGGGCTGGGGGGTGAAAAAGACCTCGGAAGCCCTCGGAATCAACGCCGCACAAGTCTATCTGGCCAAGCACCGTGTCGGGGCCTTGGTAAAGAAAGAAGTTCAGGGGCTTGAGAATACGATGCTTTAATGGGAGACTTCCGGGCGCTTGCGCCGGCTGACCAGGCCGGGACATGCTGCCAGCCTCCTCCCACGCCAGCTTCATGAGCGATTCAGCCGCCCAGCCTGCCGAACTTCCGCAGCCGTCCGATCCTGCGGACGAGGAGGCTGTCGCGCCCTTCGTGCAAGATGTCTCGGAGGCGGAGAAATCCGAACCGCCACCTTCGGATTCGACCGAAGTGGATCTCCCGCCCCCGCCCAGCCATGCGCAGGCGGACCATGTGAAAAAGCGGGACCGTGAAGGCCCGCCGTCGCACCGCGATGACATCGTCATTCCCGACTACACACTGCTCAAGCGCATCGGCTCCGGCGCCTACGGCGAAGTGTGGCTGGCACAGAGCGTGACCGGGGCGCTGCGCGCCGTGAAAATCGTCTGGCGCGAGGATTTTGAGCTCACCCGCACCTTCCACCGCGAGTTTCAGGGCATCCAGCAGTTCGAGCCCATCTCGCGCGGCCATCCGTGCCTGGTGCATATTTTGCACGTCGGCTGGAATGAGAAGCGCGGCTTTTATTACTGCGTGATGGAGCTGGCCGACGATGCCGAGGACGGCGCAAACATCAGCGACGTGAAGACCTATGTGCCGCGCACGCTCACCACGGACATGAAACGCCACGGGCGGCTCGATCCCTTTTTCTGCCGTGATGCAGGTGTGTACATGGCTGATGCGCTGCACTACATGCACAACCACGGCCTCACCCACCGTGACATCAAGCCCTCGAACATCATCTTCGTCGGTGGTGTGTGTAAACTGGCGGACATCGGACTCGTGGCCGCCTTCGGCGAGCGCACCTTCGTGGGCACCGAAGGCTTCGTGCCGCCGGAAGGCCCCGGCACACCCCAGGCGGACATCTACAGCCTTGGGAAGGTGCTCTATGAAATGAGCAGCGGCAAAGACCGCATGGAATTCCCCGAGGTGCCGGACAATCTCTCCGATGAAGAGTGGCCGTTCTGGATCGACCTCAACCGCGTGATCTGCCAGGCCTGCGAAAGCGACCTGCAAAGGCGCTTCGCCAGCGCCTCGGATTTTGCGGAGGCCTTGCAGCACGTCGGCGACACCAAACCGGAGAGCTTCGTGCGCCGCTTCAGCCGCGCGGCCATTCTCACCACGCTCACGTCGTTTGTCCTCGCCAGCGGCATCGTCATGGCGAAGCATCAGCGCGAGTGGTCCTATGAAATTCCGGTGCCGGTGAAGCCGCAACCGGTGCTTCCCGCGCGCCCGCAACCGCCCACGCCGGGCAAACCGTGGCAGAACCGGCTCAAGCAATGGTTCACGTACAAACAGGACCGCCACATCGCCGATCTGCCACTCGACGGCCTGCTCTTCCGCAGTTTCCTCGAGGCCGCCAATCGTGCGGCCGAATACGAAGTCACGCCGATCACGCTGCCGGATAAAACGCCTTTTTATCCAGCTGTGATTCCCTCGACGGAAGCAGACGCCTTTTGTGCCTGGATGACCGCCATGGAACGCCAGAGCGGCCGCCTGGACCTCAATCACGAGTATTCCTGGCGCGTGGCCGGCATTCCTCAGACACCGGGCGCATCCAAACCCAAACCTGGCCACAGTGCGATCCGCTGTGAGATCGTCGCCGTCAAATTCGGCAGCCTGAACATCGCCAGCACACCTTCGGGGGCCGAAATCTTCGATGGCGAACGCCTTGTCGGCCGCACGCCGCTCGCGTTGTCCAAGGTGCGTGCGGACAGCTTCAGCTACGAGGTCAGCCTGCCCGGCTACAAGCCGGAGGTGGTGAGCGGCAAGCTCAAGGAAAAGCAAAGCATCAGCTTCAACCTGCGTCTGCGCGCCACCGGTTCGGT
>DAORHS010000710.1:0-2979 GCA_035438165.1 Prosthecobacter sp. | reverse complement strand
CACTGGCACGCCATTTACGTTCGACGATCCGAACCTCAAATTCGTCAACGGCTTGGGCGTCTATCTCGAGCCCGGCGATTTGGGATTTCAGCCTTATCCCGGCCAGATCCTTTCTGCTCCAACCCAGAAACCCAAGAAACACACCATGCCTAAATCAGACTTCATGCCCACGGACGACAATGGCAAAGCCAGCCTGTTCGTCCTCTTCCGTGACAACGTCGGCCAGCATCTGGCCACGCTTGGCATCCTCGCCACCGACCCCGACATCGTGCAGCAGGCCGCCGATGCCACGCGCTTCCGCTCCATCGTGGACTTCTGCGGCAACATGCAGAATGCCGCGCAGGGCTGGACTGCCGAGAAAAACTACGAGCGCGACGGCGGCGACTCCGCCCCAGCCGGTCAGGTCGTGCCTGAGCTGCCCGCCGATTTCCCCGCTGCGGTGCCCGCCGGTATCGTGCGGCGCTTCCGTGAGCTGGTGAAGCGCCTCAAGGCCATCAAGAACTATACGCCCACCATCGGTCAGGCCCTCGGCATCGAAGGCACCGTGCAGACCGGCCCGGACCTGGCCATCCTCCAGGCCCTCCTCACGCTCTCCATCGTCGGCAACGCCGTGCTCATCGGCTGGGGCTGGCAGGGCTTTAGTGCCTTCCTCGACATGCTGGAAATCCAGGTGGACCGCAACGACGGCAAAGGCTGGGTCTTCCTGACCTACGACACCACGCCGAACTACACGGACACCTTCCCGTTGCCCGCCACCCCCACGAAATGGAAATACCGTGCCATCTACCGCGTGGGCGATGCCCAGGTGGGGCAGTGGAGCGCGGAAGCGGGCATCACTGTCGGGGGTTAATTCAGACCTCACTTTCCACCCAAACACCGAGCGCCCAAACACTTTCCCAGCCACAAAGCTGGGAGTCAGGCAAAGAAAACACAAAACGAAATCAACAACTCACCACACACATGAAAAGTATCATCATCTCAATCATCTCATGCGCAGCGCTTGTCACGGCGACATCGCATGTTCAAGCCGCGCCACAGGCATTTTCCTCAAAGGAAAAAGTTATGCTTCAACAACGAACAGCAGCGTTGCCTGCTGATTTTGCAGCAGAGAAAGGTGAAGAAGGTGCATTGCTGATCGTGCTATTAATTACCTTAGTGGTCTTAATCGCACTTGGTGCTTACAGCACTTCTGGCTCTTCATCCAGCAGTTCTCCGACATGGAACTCGCCACGGAGCCTAACCCCAAAACCAGCGCCGACAGAAATGCAGCACCTCAAGTCAATTTATGGCCAAGAAGGCTATATGAAGACAAATCCGCGGTGATTCAAACTCCGAACTGCCTGCCTTGGCATGCTTGTGCCGAGGCGGGTTTATCAACTGAAGTGAGGCATTTAATTTTTTTCATTGCAGTGACATTAGTGTCCCTGCTCCAAGTCACTGGATGCAGCCAGATGTCTATTCGTCTACAAGGGGTTGCGAAAGACTCAAAAGATAAACCTACAAAGGCAAGGCCAGAGTCCCCACTGCTAAAGCCACATGCAACGAGACAGCAGACGCGGCATGATTGCGGTGTGGCATCTCTGGAACATGCCGCCAAAGTTTGGGAAGTGGACATTGCTCCATCTATCTCCCCGGAGATTCGGCGGAGCGCCTCCAGTCTCGCCTCGCTTGCCGACCTCGCCAAAAAGAATGGCTTTGAGGCATTTGTATTACAAGGTGGCTCGGCTGGGGTGAATCCGTACAAAGAAATTACAGAACATCTCCGCCAAGAACGTCCGCTCATTTTGCTTCTGCGCATCCCGCCGAACATCCCTGATTTGATCTCATATGTAAGTGCTGCGAGCCGTTCGTCGGATTTTGGCGGTAACCCAGAACACTGGGCGCGTCACTTTGTGGTTCTGACTCACGCCCTCGAAATCGGTGAAAACGGTGTCGCCAAAAAATTCACACTGATGGATCCATCAGCGGGCAAGTACCGCACGGTGGACTTACAGTGGCTCGATCTTTTTTGGCGCAGGCAGGATGCAAAATATCTGCTCATCGGGCGATAAAAGGGCAGATGCCTGGCAGTTCATCCGCTGAAGGGAATCAAGCCGGGGTACGGTCATCCTCGGACGGTTTCCCGCGAGGACGCGGAAAACGGCGCGCGGGACGCATGCGCTCCATCCACCCTCACACCCGGCGAATCGCGGCGGCGAAGGCGCCGTCCATTTGATCGCCGGGCGGGAAGCTGTGGCGGAGTTTGACGGGTTCGTAACCGGGGGTCGATTCGAGGACGCTGGCGACGAGCTGTTCGTTTTCGGCGGGTTCGATGCTGCAGGTGCTGTAAACGAGGATGCCGCCGGATTTGAGGACGCGGAGGCAGTTTTTGAGAAGCTGCGTCTGTGTTTGCGTCTGTGCGGCGATGTCATCCGCTTGCAGACGCCAGCGGACATCGACGCGGCGGCGCATGACGCCGGTGTTCGAGCAGGGGACGTCGAGCAGGATGCGGTCGAATCCGGCTTTGGCGAAGGCGGGGATCTGCGGATCTGCCCAGTCATGCTGTTCGATGTGGGTGTTCATGACGTGGAGGCGGTGCAGATTGCCCTCCAGACGACGCAGACGACCTGGAGCGACATCGCAGGCGATGATTTCGCCCTGGTTTTCCATGAGCTGGGCGAGCAGGGCGGTTTTGCCGCCGGGCGCGGCGCAGGCGTCGAGCACGCGCTGGCCAGGCTGCGGCGCGAGGAGACGCGGGGCGAGGGCGGTGCTGGGATCCTGCATGTACACTTCGCCGACGGAGAGGTCCTCACGGGGGAGCGACTCGCAGACGATGAAATCTTCAGGCCCAGCATCCGTCTGCGGGTAGAGGCGGTTGATGCGGGCGCAGATCGGGGCAGGGACTTGATTCCACTCGCAGAGAGCGGTGGTTTTGGCTTCGCCAAAGAGGCCGAGCCAGTGCTCGATCGGCTGCCCGTACGTCTTCTCGATCGACGGGAA
>DAORHS010000709.1:0-2983 GCA_035438165.1 Prosthecobacter sp. | reverse complement strand
AAAGGCGAGCTTGTAGTAGTTGAACTGCGGATTTCTCTGGTAGCCGAGCGTGCCGTTGACGGTGCCCTCCGTGCCGGCGGAAAAGCGGTAGCGTGCGATCTGGTCCGCCACCTTCGGGGCAAAGGCCCGCACGATGCCCGCCGCATCCGCCTCGGCACGCACATTGACGAGCCGCAGCCACTTGGCGTCGTCATCGTCGTTCACAAACACCAGCTCGGCCTCCGCCGGGCCGTCGGAACGGCGGATGCGCACGTTGGCGTAGTTTTGAATGTCCCCCAGCAGCGCCAGATCCAGCTCGGCGGATTCGAACGGCACGTTTTTGTAGCTGAAGTTTCGCAGCACGCCGTGGCCGGAGCTGGGGCACTCGCGCAGGTTGGTGGAGGGCCCGGCGCAGGCCAGATGGAAGTCGATGAACGAGGTGTCATCAAAGCCGAAACGCTGGATGATCTCGCGGGTCTTGGGAAGGGGCACAAAGGGCAGGAACACGTTCGGGTCCATGCGCAGCGTGAGGTCGTATTTGAAGCCCTGCTCGCGGTGGTTCATCACGTCGAGCCCCAGCGTGCCGGTCTTGTGCTTCAGCAGCGCGTCCCGCACGAAGATGCCCTGCGGCGAGGCGCCGAGGCTCAGGCTGAGCGCATTGAAAATCTCACCACGGCTGCCGAAGCGGCCGCAGTCCAGCCTGCCGGTCACCTCTCCGGGAATGAAGCCCTCCGGCTTGCCTTTGCCCACGTAGAGACTTCCTTCCAGCGCGAGGTGCGGCGCCTCATAAAACACCACCTCACGCAGTTGATCGATGTCGAAGAAGGCGCGTGCCAGCCCGGGCAGGTCGGCGCTGGAGGTGAGCCGGAAGCGCACCTTTTCCCCGCCCATGCGCCAGGTGGCCGTGGCATCGAGCGTGCCGAGATGGTCCTGCAGATGCAGCCGCCGCAGATCGATGAATCCGCCGTCATACTCCGCCTCCGCGACGAGCTCCTTCCAGAGGTAGTCCTCAAACGCCAGGCCCTGCGCCTGAAACAGCAGCTCCGCCTTCAGCTCCTGCGGCCGGTCCAGCGCGCCGGACACCCGCACGCGCAAGGTCGGCGCATGCGGTGCGCGAAACCGCGCCAGCCAGTCCAGCCCGTGCTGAATCTGCGTCCGGTGCTCGCGCATCAGGCTCAGACGCTCCTGCGCGCTCCGGCCCGTCTGGTCCTGCTTCGGCTCCGGCAGCTCCACCACGCCGCTGATCGAGATGTGCAGGCCGCCGGAGAGCAGCCCCTCCGCATGCCGGATGTCGAGCTGCCTCCCCTGCAAAAAGGCGCGGGCGCTGAGATCCTTCATCTCCACCACCGTCATCTCGGGATGCTCCGGATCCACCGGCAGGGCCACGTTCGCATGCAGCAGCTCCAGCGCATCGATCTTCACCCGGCCCTCGATGAGAGTGCCGAAGTCCACGTCCAGATTCAGCCGGTCCACCGAGGCGACGACCTGCTTCTGGCTGCCGTCATTGAACACCTTCACGCCACGCGCCACCAGCCCGCCGAAGGGATTGATCGTCAGATGCTCGAAATCCAGATGCACGCCATGCAGCGCCAGCTCCCCGGTGACAAACCCATGCCAGCGCTCGCGAAACGCGTCCGTGCTCAGATACACGCCCCCCGCCAGCAGAAAGCTGGCGGTCAAAAACAGCAGGAGACGGCGCAGGAGACGAAACATGAAGACGGTCAAGTTAACCGGCGCACCCGCACTCACAAGCAGCAAGCACTCCCGAGGGCCGAGACTTGGAGACAATGAGACTCGGAGAAGAGGAGACCGTGAGACCCGAACCAATAACCAATAACAGAGAACCTACCGATACTGCTCCGGCGCTCCGATGGGAAACAGCCCCAGCGGCGCGATCTGGCTGGAGCGCAGCTTCTCTGGCCCGATGCTCGGGGCATCCGCCGCCAGATACACGGCGATCTGGATCAATCCCGTGCGGCCCTGCGCGCTGGTGTCAAACAACACGGCATCTCCCCTCACCTGCTTGAAAAGCAGCGGCCCCTGCGAGGTGTGGTCCAGCGTGAGCGCCCCGCTTTTCTCCACGCGAAGAGTGCCGCGGCGCAGCGAGGCGGTGCCGCCGGTCTGCAAATCTTTGCCATCCACGCCCACACCGATCTCTAGCGGCATCGGCGTGCGGTTTTTCAACACGATGCGATAGGCCTGGTGCGGCAGGCCGGCGACGAACAGAATGCCGCCGCAGAGGTGTGACTCCAGCCACTTCCCCGTGGCCGCATCCTGAAAGCCCAGGTCCACCGTGCCATCCCCCATGCGGGCCGGGCCGTTCTGCCGGTCCGGCACGTCCCCCTGCCGCTCGATCATCCCCACGATCTGATCCGGCGCCGCATACACCACGCGAGCGATCATGTGCGGCGAGGTGGCCGTCTGGGAGGGCCGCGCCGGCACGCCGTGATGGTACAGGTTCGGATCCTGCTGCCACGCCGGTTTCAGCGGAGCCAGACTGCTCCCGCACGCTGCCAGCAGGCCCGTGCCCGCCACCGCCGCCGCCCTTTTGATCCATGCCAATGTCCTGCCTTCGTTCCCTGATGTCATTCTCGAGTCTTGATTTGAAAAGTAACACGCACCAGCCCGGACACTTCTTCCACCGAACGTCGCACCTCACAGCCCAGCAGGCGCTCGATCATCTCACACTCCAGCTCGTCCACGATGGCGTAGCGCGCCGCCAGCTCCCGCAGCGGACGGTGGTGCTCCACCATCACCAGATGCCCCTGTGCATCCGTCTCGCAGGCGCTCAGGCAGCCGTCCGCCGTACGCAGCCGCGCCAGCAGCTTCGCCCGCTCCTCCACCGTGGCGGCCTTCGCCAGCTTCGGTGCCAGCACCTCGGCCTTCGCTTGAAAGTAAGTGTACAGCAGCTTCGGCGGCGCCGTCTCCCCATAGACGCGCTCCGCCGTCGTCAGCAGATCCAGCGTCAGCGCCGGACCTGCGCAGGCAAAGAAGCCGTCCGCCT
>DAORHS010000708.1:0-2983 GCA_035438165.1 Prosthecobacter sp. | reverse complement strand
ACTCCCTTTGGGGAAGTCCGAGGCCTGAAGCGAGAGGGTGCACAAGGCGGCGAGTGTAAGGAGTGTTTTTTTCATGGTTTGTCAGGGGGGCAGAATGACGACGCTGCTTCATGTATGGACGCAAGACGTTCAGGATTATTCCAGGCTTGCAGCACAAACAGCTCATTTGATCGCAGATGTGGAACGCAGGGACCGGGCGATGAGAGCCAGCCGCCGCCAGCAGGTCCAGAGCCCCCCAAAAAAGATCAGTGTCAAAGCGGTGAGGACGCCCAGCCGGTCACTTCCCATGAGGTGCTGGGTTGCTTCAATGAGCACCCCCACGCACAGCACCGCCATGCGATGCTGCTTCGCCATCGGACCTCGAAAATCATGTGTGCCCGTCAGGGACGCACCCAGCACGCGGATGTAGGCGGTCCACACGGCGATGACGGCGCAGCACCACCCCAACGGGATCACGTGAAAGAGCTTCACGACACCGGGGTCTCCAGCGCCGCTGTAACCCGCCCCGACTAAAATCAGCACGTCCGCCACACGATCAGGCGCATCGTTGAAGACCGCTCCCACGGGCGATCCCTTGCCGCCTTCCACCGCCACCATGCCGTCCATCAAATTGCACAGGAGGCGCAGTTGAATGCAGGCGACGGCTCCAGTCCAGGCACCGATGATCCCGGCGTTACTCGTTTGATCACCCGCTACCAGAAAACAAACCATCGCCCCTCCGGCAAAGAATACACTCAGCACGGAGATCTGGTTGGGTGTCGCACCGATGCGTGCCAGCCATCCGGAAAAGGCATGTGCCCAGCGCGTATTCCGAGATTTCAGAATGCGGCGTGAGGCCAGGTGTTCTTCAGGGACGCCCATTCGCGACGGGTTTTAGTTCAGCGTGCCGTGGCCGACCAGCGTGTGACACGACCGAGGGAGAACTCCACGACTCCCGCCGTGTAGGGGATGTAGGTCACCGAAGGTCCGGCTCCCCAGTAAGGGTAGCCGTAGCCATAGGGCCCCCAGCCGCCGTAGCCGAAGCCGCCAAATCCAAATCCCATGTTCATGTTCATCGTCCGCACCGGACGTTGTCCCACGTAAGTCCATTGTTCGGTTTCTCTCCCGCGGTTGGTCCCCACCGTGACACTGTCAGGCCGTCCCCAGGCAAGAAACACGGCATCCCGGGTCATGCCTTCCCGAATGACTCCGCTGCTCACCAACTGGCGGTCCTTGGTGCTCAAGCGGCTGAAAAGCTGTGGATTGTTCTCAATGCGCGTCTGCGGTGTTGAGGCACACTGCGGGAAAACGACGGCGGCGAGCAAGGCCATACCGAGGCGGAGGAGAAGAGGCGCTTTCATGACGGTTGGGGAGTTTTGCTGTCGCTGGGATTGTTTGTCGAGCTTGTGTTAATGACGCGTGCCGTTGGCGATTCGTTCATCTTTGCGGGCGGAAAAGCCGCGCAGACTCAGCCACGCGCCCGCCAGCAGCAGTGTTCCTGCAAACCACCACGGCCAGAACGTCAGCGCCTCTGCAAAGACCCGGGGATCGTCCGTGCCCAGGCCCAGGCGACCATTCACCCAGCTCGTCTGCCAGCCAAACAGCAGTGTCAGCGTCCCGTAGGCCAGGTTGATCGTCAGGCCACGAAAGCTCAGCGCTGTTGCCCGTTGTTCAGAGTCCACGATCTCATTGAGGTAATGTGACAGAAAGAACTGCAAAAAGCGCATGCTCATGAACAGCGGCACCACCAGAACGATCCCCGTCCATCCTGGCTGGGGATGCGCCGCCGCCATCAGGCCGCCGAACACCGCGAGCGCCAGCCAGGCGAAATTCTGCCGTGCGTTCATCACCTTGGCGCTTTTCTCCATGAGGCCTGCCGTCACCAGCCCCAGCAGCGACACGCCGGTGCCGATCACGCCATACCAGCCTTCTTCGATGCCGACGAGCCGGTAGAAGTTGCTCGCGACCGTCAGGAACAAACGGATCATGCTGTCGAAGACCAGCCCGAACAGGATCAGCGCAAACGCCGCCCTGGTGCGCCAGATCCAGCCGCCGGTTTTCAAGATCGAAGCCCACGTTTCCCGAATGCTTTGCAGCATCGAAGTCGCCGGGGCGGGGGAGCGCGTCTCCGTCATCCGCAGCGTGACGCCCAGACATGCCAGCGCCGTGCCAAGGCCGAGCAGCAGCGGCAGTTTCATCGACACGGCTTTGGCCACCGTTCCGCCAAAGCCCAGGAAGTGCAGGGCGCCCGTCAGACTTTGCTCGTCGTACAACACCGAACCGGTGATCGACGACACCACAAAGCCCAAAGCCATGCCGCGTGAGAGTTTCGCCATCACCTGCGGCCACAGCGTCGAGCGTTCCGCTGCAGGCAGCGAGTCATACGCCAGCGCCTCATCAGCACCGCTCGCACAGGCCTCCGCCGCACCGCTCAGGATGCGGTTCAGCACAAACAACCACAGCACGATGTCGTGCCGACCCGGCGGCATCGCACACAGCACCGCCATCTCCAGCACCATCAACATGCCTGCGGCCACCACCAGCGGCCTGCGGCCATACCGGTCGGCCAGCGCACCCGAGGGCACCTCCAGGATCACGCTCGTCAGCGCCCATACCACGTTCAGCGCCGCGAACTCACCGATGGTCAGCCCCAGGTCGAGGAACAGCACTGTGAACACCGGGTAATAAAACCGGCAGTTAAACAGGATGCGGAACCACACAAACAAGCGTGCGTTGGAATGCTCGGACATGCCTCCTTCTACGCTCGAAACGTCGGCTTCGGCAAGCAAAGCAGAACTTTCGCCCGTGTTCTAAAACCGCACGCGCAGATACGTCCCCAGCACGGACTCATGATTCCACTTCTTTTGCGGATGCGTGGAAAACACCAGGTAGAAGAGATCCAGATCCGTGTTCTTGCCGAGCTTGAAGGTGAGCCCCAGCGGCACGAGCCGGTTTTCCGTCCATTCACCGCGGTGGAGGTCCGCCAGAAACTCGTTGCTGATGA
>DAORHS010000707.1:0-2984 GCA_035438165.1 Prosthecobacter sp. | reverse complement strand
GGCACAGTAAGCCTTCGACGCGGGTGGCCGGCTCAAAGATGAGCGCACCGTCAGACAGGTCACGGGCGTGGCTCAGGGACTCGCCAGGTTCTTGAAAAAACACGTGGGCTAGACCGGCGCTTTGTCCAAGGCACGACGCAATCGTGAGAGCGTTCCCCGGGCGCGCTTGAGAGTCAGCGCGCACTCCCAGATGCGCAGAACGGTCCATCCCGCCTTGCGCAGTTCGCGCTTCACATGGCGGTCACGGGTTTGATTGCGCAGGATTTTGGTCTCCCAGAATTTTCGGTTCTGCTTGGGGCGTGTGGCATGGCGCGGGCAGCCGTGCCAGAAGCAACCATCAACAAACACGGCCACGCGTTCGCGGCGAAACACAAAGTCCGGGCGGACTTTGATCCCGGGTTCTCTGACCGTCAGCAGGAGCTGCCGCCGCCATCCGGTGATCTTCTGATCGCGCATCAATTTCATGAGCCGCAGCTCCGTGGCCGCGTTGCCGTGCGAGCGGATGCGGCTCATCACCTCGCTGCGTTTGGCCGGGGTGAAGACGTCGGGCATGGGCGGGGTCGTTCGGCCTCAGACGGACCTGCCTTTTTTCGGAGCGGCCGCGCTTTTCCTGGCTGCGGCTCCACGGGTTCGCTCAGATTTGACCGGGATGGGTTTGAGACGGATGGTCTCGACCTGTACGATCTGGGGCGGCGGGAAGAGATCGCCGATCTGCGCGGTGCCACCCTCCGGTGCTTCCTGCAAATCGCGCAGGGACGTGATCCTGGCCTCCAGTTCGGCGAGTTCACGCCGGGCGGCCTCGACCTTGTCGTTGAGTTCGGGGGCTGCCCCCTCGTCAGATGCCGGCTGGCGTTTGGGAACAGCCATCTGCGGGGCGCTCTGTGCCCCGTTGGCCTGGGCGTCGCGATAGCGCTGTTCGACGGCGGCAAGGCGCTGCCTGGCATCGGCCAGTTGCTGCTTTGTGTCGGCGAGTTCCTGGCATTGCTGTTCGAGTTCAGCGCGCCGGGTTCTCACGTCGTTCAGTTGCAGCGTTTCGGTGGTGAGATGCTGCCGGGTGTCGGCCAGTTGTTGTTGGATGCCTGCGAACTCCTGGCACTGCCGTTCGAGTTCGGCGCGCTGTGCTTTGACTTTTTCGAGGCGCTGTTCTTCGCCGGCGAGTTCGGTGTTGCGGGAGACGAACTCCTGACACTGCTGTTCGAGTTTGGTGCGCCGTGCAGTGACTTCATCGAGACGCTGCAGTTCGGCGGCTAGCTCGGCCCTGCAGGAGGCAAACTCGGCCTTGTGGGAGGCGAGGTTCTTTTCGTGTCCGGCATGTTCCTCCTGCAGGCGCTGCAACGAGCCTTCGGCGGCCGCGTTGTTCTGCTCCAGTGACATGAGGAGGGATTCGAGATCTTTGACGGCGGCTTCGTCACGCTGCTGTTTCACGGCAAGCGCCGCGCAGGCGGCGTTTAACGCGACATGCCTGGCCTCCTCCTCCACGATGCGCTTCTCATGCTCGATGATTTGCTGACGCAAGGAGTTTAACACCCCCTCGTCCTGCTCGCACTCGTCACGCACCTTCTTGAGATGCGCCTCGGCCCCGGCCCTTTGTTCGATGAGGGTTTCGATCTCCTGCTGAGTCTCCGCAGCTTTGGCGGCGAGGCGCTGCAGCTCGGTGGACTTTTCGTAATGCTGCGCGTTGAGGCGTTCGAGAGCGGCGGACTTGTCTTCGTGCTGCCCGGAAAGGGCGTTGACGGCTTCGAGCCATTCACGGTGGGCGGCTTCCGCCTGCTGCACAGCGGCCTTGATGGGGGCGAGTTTCTCTTCCTCGCCGCGCATGGATTCGACCCGGGCAAGGTGCAGAGCGCGTTCCTTTTCGGCACGCTGCTGCCAGTCACACAGCTCCTTTTCGGCCGCTTTCACCTCGCTCTTGAGGCGTTCTTTTTCAGCTTCCAGTCGTGAGACTTCCTCCGCCAGGGCGGCATCGGGCGGTGCGGTCATCTCCCGGGTTTCAGGGGGCGCCGCCTCTGCCGCCGCCGGTGTGCCTGTGGCCGGATCCTCAAGGTCGAGGGTGCCTGTGAGCGGGCCAAATGCAAGAGTGTCGCCGTGAAGGAGGGTGCAGTTGAGCTGTCTCTCTCCGTTGACGAAGGTGCCGGCGGCGGATTTGAGATCAAACACCTGCAGGCTGCCGTCGGCGTTTTGCACGATCTCGGCGTGATGCGGGGAGATGCGTTCATCATCAACGACGATGTCATTGTCTTCATCACGGCCGATGGTGATGTGTTCCTTGAGGGGAACCACCACTTCCTGTCCGTCTTCAAGAACGAAAGTGAGTTTTGCCATGGGGTGTTTCGCTGAAGTGCGGCAGCAAACGCGATGAAGCACGTGGAATCAATCAGGCATTTGGGGCCGTCGTGAAATGATACGAATCACGACGCATCACCCGGCTGCTTTTTGGTCATGCGGTCGATGGCCGCCTCGTAGTTTTTGAGCTCGGTGTGGGCGAGGTCGGCCTGCTGGCGCAGGTCGCTGCGGTGGCGCTCGGCCTCGGTGATGTCGGAGCGGAGTTCGGCGAGCTTGCGCTCCAAGTCGGCAACTCTTTCGCGGCGCTTTTCCTCCTCGGTTCCGGCAAGCTCGAGTTTGCGCTGGACGGAGGTGTAATGCTCCTCATCACGGCGGATTTTGGCTTCGAGCTGCCTCTCCTGCTCGCGCATGATGGCATCAGCAGCCGGGCTGGAGCGCGGGTGAATGTCATGGCGTGCGCGCTCCAGTCGGAGATGCTCGAGGTGGGCCTCCTCACGTTGAACGCTCTCGCGCAGGTGGTTGAGACGCGCCCGCAGGGTCGTTTCCTGCGCGGTGCCGGAGCCCATGCGGCCGCTCACAGGGATGCTGCCTGTCAGCCGGTCTGGCTTCGTCGGGGCGGCCGGCCCGGCGGGAGCTGCGGGATGGCTGCGGGCTTGGTCGGCCGGGCTTGCAAGAGCCTGGGAGCGTGCGGCGGTGATGAG
>DAORHS010000706.1:0-2988 GCA_035438165.1 Prosthecobacter sp. | reverse complement strand
CGGAGGCGCAGGCATCGAAATACGAGGCGCTGTGCCAGAAGCTCCAGCTCAAACCGGGCGAGCGCGTGCTCGAAATCGGCTGCGGCTGGGGCGGATTCTCCTGCCACGCGGCGAAACACCACGGCGTGCGCGTCACCGCTGTCACCATCTCGCAGGAGCAGTACAAATTCGCCACCGAGCGCGTCGCGCGCGAAGGTTTGTCAGATCAAATCGAGATCCGGCTGCAGGATTACCGCCACATCACCGGCCAGTTCGACAAGATCGCCTCGATCGAGATGCTGGAGGCCGTCGGTGACAAATTCCTGGAGACCTACTTCGCGAAATGTGCCGAGGTGTTGAAGACGGAGGGGCTGCTGGCCTTCCAGATGATCACGGTGGCCGACTGCCAGCACCAGGACCTGCGCAAAGGCGTGGACTGGATTCAAAAGCACATCTTCCCCGGCTCGCTGCTGCTCAGCGTCGGCCGCGTGAACCAGGCGATCAACCGCACGAGCGATCTCTTCATGCACGGCCTCGAAGACCTCGGCGCGTCGTATGCCAAAACGCTGCGTCTGTGGTTTGAGCGCTTCAACGCGAAGCTCGCGGAAGTGAAGGCGCAGGGCTTTGACGAGCGCTTCATCCGCAAGTGGAACTACTACCTGCAATACTGCGAGGCGGCCTTCGCCACGCGGAACATCAGCGTCGTGCAGGCGGTGTACACGCGCCCGAGCAATGCCACGCTTCATCAAGCTTTCTGAACGTCATGATCTGGTTTCTGCGCTGCTTTTTCATCGTCGTGCTGATCTCGATGCTCGCGGTCACGAGCTGGGCTTCGGTGAATTGCGCCCTGTGGGACATCCCGGGCAGCGTCGGCGGTCATCCGTGGTTCATCGCCACGTTGTTCGACACCTACTGGGCGTTTTTGACCTTTTACTGCTGGGTCGCCTACAAGGAGCACACGTGGCTGGCTCGCATCGGCTGGCTTCTCGGCATCCTGCTGCTCGGGAACATCGTCATGGCCGCCTACATGCTCATCCAGCTCTTCCGCGTGCGGCCCGATGCGCGGATGGAGGACCTTCTCTTGCGCCAGTCATGACGGAAGCCGTCCAGCATGAGTCTCTCTGGCGACGCTGGGTGCTGAACCCGGTGCTCACGCAGCTCACCCAGGGCATCACGCCTGCCAAAATCGCGCAGGCCATCGCCTTTGGTGTGACGATCGGCGTGTTCCCGCTGCTCGGCACGCCGACCTTGCTCTCGCTGGCAATTGGTGTGCCGCTGAAGCTGAACCAGCCGGTGCTCCAGGTGTTTCGCGAGCTGAGTTATCCGCTGCAACTCGCCACCGTGCTTCTGTTCATGCGCGCTGGCGAATCGCTGTTCGGCGCCGAGCATGTGCCTCTGTCGATTCCGATGCTCATGGAGCGGTTTTTCGCCGCGCCGGGGCAGTTTCTGACCGACTTCGGCATGATCGGTCTTTATGCCGTGGTGGTCTGGCTGCTCATCGCGCCGGTGTTGTTCGGCGCGATCTATTTCATCAGCCGGCCGGTCATCGAGCGGCTTTCGCAACGTCTTCCCCGCACCCGCCATGCCTCATGATTTTTGGCTTTTGACCGGCATCGTCGCTCTCGTCGCTTTCGTGCTGTTTGGCCTCACCTGGCTGCTCAGCCTGCGGCTGAACAACTTCAGCTTCGTTGATGTGACGTGGTCTTACGCGCTCGCGGTGATCGCGCCGGTGTATGCGTGGCTTGGCGGTGGCTTCACGTCGCGAAAGCTGCTCGCGCTGACGATGGCGCTGCTCTGGAGCCTGCGTTTGGGCACCTACCTCTTCTTCCGCGTCAAAAAACACCATCCGCACGAAGACGTGCGCTACGAGGTGCTGCGGGAGAAGTGGAAGGACAGCCTGGCGCGCAGTTTTTTCTTCTTCTTCCAGGCGCAGGCCGTGCTGATCGTGCTGCTGTCGGTGCCGGTGCTGCTCGCCTGCGTGAATCCAGCGCCGGAGCTTGGAATCATCGAATGGACCGGCTTTGCCGTGTGGCTCATCGGTTTGGGCGGTGAAGCGACCAGCGATGCGCAGATGAAGCGTTTCAAAGCCGATCCGGCCAGCAAGGGCAAGGTCTGTCAGATCGGCCTGTGGCGCTATTCGCGGCATCCGAACTACTTCTTCGAGTCAGTCGTGTGGTGGGGCTTCTGGCTCTTCGCCTGCGGTTCGCCGTGGGGCTGGGCGACGATCTACGCGCCGGCGATGATTTTGTATTTCCTCCTCCGTGTCACCGGCATCCCGCTCACGGAGGAATGCGCGGTGCAGTCGAAGGGCGACGCCTATCGCGAGTATCAACGCACCACGAGCGCCTTCGTGCCGTGGTTTCCGAAAACTGAATCCACCCGCCGATCCCAGGCGAATTCCGCACCGTCATGAGCACCATCAACGCCATCCTCGCCAAGAACATCCTTCCTGATGCCATGATCCGGCTCGGCATCCGCCAGCGCCTCGCCGAGACGCTGCGGGAGAACAAACAGCCGACTGTTGAGGCCCAGCGCGCGGCTTTGCTGCGCTACGTGCAGGAGCTGAAGCAGATGCCCGTCGCCATCGCCACCGACGAGGCCAATCAGCAGCACTACGAGGTGCCGACGCGCTTTTACCAGCTCGTGCTCGGCAAGCATTTGAAGTACAGCAGCGGCTACTGGCCGGATGAATCGACCACGTTCGATGAATCCGAGGCGGCAATGCTCCAACTGACCTGCGAGCGTGCCGAATTGCAGGACGGGCAGCGCATTCTCGAGCTCGGCTGCGGCTGGGGCTCGCTGTCGCTGTGGATGGCGGAGCATTACCCGAACGCGCAGATCACCAGCGTCTCGAATTCACGCACGCAGAAGCAATTCATCGACGCCGAGGCGGCAAAACGCGGCCTGAAGAACCTCACCATCATCACCGCGAACATGATCCACTTCGAAGGCGTGGGCGCGGGTGTCTTCGACCGCTGCGTGTCGGTGGAGATGTTCGAGCACATGAAG
>DAORHS010000705.1:0-3001 GCA_035438165.1 Prosthecobacter sp. | reverse complement strand
AATGCGCGCAGGAGGTTTGAATATCGTGCGTCAGTGAAGCCGCCTGCCGGTTGGAAAATGGCATTTGCCTTGCCACGTGGATTTGAACTTGGATTCGGAGATCCTGCATCGGGTGAGGAGGCATCGGTCTCCCTCATCGAGTTTGGTGCTGAGTTGCGCGGTGTTCCCGGAAGCGATCCAATCGTATTGATCAATGTAGGCATTAAAGATCTCAAATCTGAGCGGAAGTGGTATGCTGCCTGTGGGTATGATGTCCTTTGGTTCGGTGAGACATCAGGCTCCTCAGTGTCTTGAGCGTAGTTCGGCCGAGGGTGGCTTGGTTGCATCATATTCCATTCTTGGGCTGTCCTCATCAGTGTCCCTTATAATCGCTCATTTTCGATTGAGCCGGAAGATCGTCTTGAAAGCGGCTCACTCCCACGGTGGCACGAACGGAGTCTGCCCGCTCTCGACTGAGATCGTTTTCGGTCGATCACGGACGGAGGCCGCGACGTTGGTGAGTTTGCCCTTTTTGTTCAGGCCACGATGCTTTCAAAATAGGGGCGCATGATGTTCGTCATCCGACAGAGCCGGGCGATCTTCGAAAGCTCATCGGCACTGGCCTTCTTCTTTCGCCAGGCATCCCGCAGGGCTTCGACGGCCACGTTGATGCCGACCTTGCTGCGGTATTTGAAACAATCGACCACGGTCTTGGCCGGACTTGTGATCCTGACCTTCACTCCGGAGATGAGGTGTTCTTCAATGCCAGCACGATACGCATTGGGAGACGCCCAGAAGACCTCAAGCCGGGGATTCGACATCCGAGGCCGCTGGACACCCACGGGCAGCATGACATACACATTCGAGGGGTTCTCCGTGGTGAGTTCATAGAAGCGGAGGGCCGAGAGCAGGCAGATCACCGCCTTGGGCGAGCGGGCGGCCACCTCAGCCAGGGAGACATGGGCGTCCACATGCGCATTCGGAGCTGTGTAGAGTCCACGCTGTGCTCTTTGAAGCACTCCTTGATCCACAAGCTTCCGCAGCTGCATTCGCGACACACCACGAGCTTCCAGCTCCCTTGTGCGGACAAGGCGCTTTTGCGCCAGGTTCAGCACCTCGCGCTTTTTGGTTTCTGGCAGCATGCCTATATTTACATCATCACTCAATAAACTGTCAAGTTGAGTGATATTGTAAATAAGCCTGTGTTCAGTTTGCAATCTTCCACAGATCAACAATCGGCGCTTTGCCGTAAACACGACTGGTCCACTTACCGTCACGCTCGTCGTGCGATTTGTTCAGAAACTGCCAGCACCCCACCAATCCCGTCGAGGCTGTGAGGCGGTTCATCATGCAGTCTCGAACTTCGCGCGCGGACAGCGCCCGCTTCCAGACACGCACATCCGTCAGGCGTCCCCGGAACTGCTCTTCCCAGAGGCCGCCGTTGTGAACTCCACGCGCCAACGTAATGCGCGATACGGACTGCGACTTGATAACCTTGTGCTCCTTCCGGGTGTCCAAGCACCCGTTGATGTAAAGACAGACATCGTTTTCAGAAATCACCAGAGCCACATGGGACCAAGCGTCCGGGGGCACAGCCAGACGACCAACGATGTTGGCAAGACCGATGTTGGTGAGGCTGACGGTGATTTTCTTGTCTTTCCAAATGATCAGGCGTTCCCAGCCGATCACATCATTACCATCGTAAATGATCCTGCCGTCGTTTCCATTCTTGAACGGATGGACCCACAGGCAGTAGGTCGCGTGGTTTCCGTCCATATTCTTCGACGGGACGCCAAGTGAAACCGCGCCTTCGGAGGCAACTTCAATGGCAGATCCGCTCCATGGAACAAATCCTGATGGCGGAGACATTCCTTTGAATATCTGAGCCTCCACCTCATCCACCATTCGTTGGGCTTCAACCGCCTTCTGATCTCGATGTTGAAGAAGAGCGGACTTGATATACTCGCGCAGGCGGACCGCATACTGTTCGCGAATCCCCACCAGTCGCTCTTCCTGCTGAAAAGACCGCTGGATTGCCGTTGCATGAAAACGCTGGCGCAGGGAAGTGATGGCTGGCAAAGCCGCCTCTCCTTTGGGCACGCTCGAAGAATTCTGCAGCAGCTTCAGCTCGTCCGAGTAGGCCAACGCATCGGCAACTTCTCCGGCAGACCGTGCGGCGTTCGAGGCTTTGGTGATGGCGCTCCGATAGTTTTCGATGGAGATGCCATCCGCAGGACCTGATGCCCTGGCCTGCTCAAGTGAGCGTGCATACGCATCACGAATTGCCTCCAAAGTCGCCGGACCTTCTGCGGCCAATGGCATTTGGGGAAGCGCCACCATGAGAATGCATCCGGCTAATCTGAGTGAGTTCATGGAAATCTAAATCGAAGGATTGGGCGATCAGTCGCAAACTGCCGGAGTGGCAGCTCGCCGTTTCTGCTTTCTAAACGCACGAGGCATTGTGTCCTAATACGGACATCCTTCATTTGGATTTCAAGCCCTAGTTTTGCAGCTTGAGCCAGAATGACGCCGAACGATTTGCCGAAGCTCTCGCCGCTGTATTTACAGAGGCGAGGGAGCAGGCTGGCCTTTCGCAGAAGAAACTCGCTGACATAAGCGGCGTTGGACGCACAGGCATCGTCACTTTTGAAGCGGGTGACCGCAACATCTCGATGCTGCTCTGTAAAATGCTCGCCGACGGTATTGGGCAGCCTCTGGCAGACTTGGTCGAAAAGGCAGAGCAACGAGCTAAAAAGAGAGACAAGTGAACCGCCCTCGCAGGCGGCTCACTTGCCCCAGCAAACGAGGCCAAAACCCCGTTCCGCCCATTTGGAGCGAGAGAACGTGGACCATGGGATTTCCTTCTTCCCGGTGAGGTGGCTGATCAATGGTAGCCCCTCGCCAGCGATGAACACGCGGTTGGGTTTCTTTCCGTATCCGTAAATCACTACCCAGTGGTCCTCGTCTGCACGCGGCGTTCGGGTGAGGGTGATGATGGGGAAGCCCTGGTCGATGGTGCTGA
>DAORHS010000704.1:0-3006 GCA_035438165.1 Prosthecobacter sp. | reverse complement strand
AAGAATGCGCTGGCGGAGTTTTTCGCCCAACGTTGTGCCGTCCGTGAGTTCCCGAAGGTGATTGGTGTCCAGAATGAACATGTGTCATTCAGGGAGCCTCGGACTTGCGCCATGCCTCGCCGAGCGCCCAGGCTTCACGAGTCATCTTATCGTCAGGGAGCCTGCCAAAAACACCACTGCCATCCCTGCCGCTTTTTCGGATCAGCTCCCGTGCGGCAGCCTGCTTGCGCCGGGCGCGTTCGGCGGCGCTTTCAAGGGTCGTTGTTTCCATTTCGACTGGCTTCATGGCGTGAGTTTAACCGTTGGCAGCTTTTTTCCAACCTCATTTTCCCCACGCGTTCCGCCTGCTGACCAACCCATGAGCACACGCATTTTCATTTTCTCGATTTTTGCCCTTGTTCCGTCGTTTACTTGGGCGGAGTCACCGAGCCCCTGCCGTATCGAGGTGGTGGAAAAAGGCAGCGGCTGGCCGGTGCCGCTCGTGGAATTGCGCACAACGCACAACCTCAGTTTCATCACCGATAATGCGGGCGTCATCGCCATGGACGCGCTGGAGTTGATGGGACGTCAGACGTGGTTCACGGTCATCGGGCATGGCTATGATGCGCCGAAGGATGGCTTTGGCTTTCGCGGCGTGCGCTTGACGCCGGAGCCGGGCAAAACGCTGCGCGTGGAGGTGGTGCGCAGCATTTTGGCGAAGCGAATCGGACGCCTCACCGGCGCGGGTTTGTTCGCGGAAAGCCAGAAGTTCGGCGAGCATCTCGATTGGAAGGACAGCGGCATTCACGGCTGCGACAGCGTGCAAAACGCCGTGCATCGAGGCCGCCTCTTCTGGGCCTGGGGCGACACGAACATGCCGAACTACCCGCTCGGCCTCTTCGACATGAGCAGCGCCACCACAGCGGTGAATCCGCTCGCCTCACTGCAGCCGCCGCTGCGTTTGAAGCTGCATTACTTCACCGATGACGCAGGGAGACAGCGCGGCGTGGCAAAGATGCCCGGCAGCGGTCCGACGTGGGTCACTGCTTATGTCAGCCTGCCGGACAAGACGGGCGCGCCGCGTCTCGTCGGCAGCTATGTGAAGATCAAGCCGCCGCTGGATGCCTACGAGTCCGGTCTGTGCGTGTGGAATGACGAGACGAGCCAGTTTGACCTGCTGCGCGTACTTTGGACGAAGTCCGATGCCGCACCGAAGCAAACGCCGATGCTCGAAGGCCACCCGGCGTTCTGGAAAGATGCGCAGGGGAAGGAATGGGTGCTCTTCGGCAATCCGCTGCCGACTCTGCGCTGCCCGGCCACCTTTGAGGCGTGGCAGGATGAGAAGACGTGGGAGGTGCTCAAGCCGCAGGAGACGCTCGTGGATGCTGATGGCGCGAAGGTGAAGCCGCACAGCGGTTCCATCGCGTGGAATGACTATCGCAAGCGCTGGGTCACGGTGTTCATGGAGGGCTTTGGCAAGCCGTCTGTCTTCGGCGAACTTTGGTATGCCGAGGCGGAGACGCCCACCGGTCCATGGGGCACCGCAGTGAAGGTGCTCACGCACGAGAACTACACCTTCTACAATCCGCGCATTCATCCCGAGTTCACGCCCTCTGGATCGCCCGTGCTGTTCTTTGAAGGCACCTACACGAAGGAATTCGCCAAACATGCGCACCCCACGCCACGCTACGACTACAACCAGATCCTCTACCGCCTCGATCTCAATGATCCGAAGCTGAAAGTTGCAGGAGTAAAACCATGAACACGACTTGTTCGCGACGCGAAGTACCCATGATGATCTCTTCCTGCCTCTGCTGGCTGGTATTTTCAGCGCTGGCTGGAACCGTGTCAGCCGGGAACCTGGAGGAATCCGGCAGGCTGCGTCGTCAGTTTCAGGATCAGGAGTTGATCACGGCCAAGCCGTTCACCCGTGTTTTCACGCCCGGCGAGCCGCCAAGGATCATCTGGCGAGATGTGGAGGAGGTTCGACGACTCGGCGGTGCAGGAAAGCCAAGCGTGCGATGGTTTGATGCCGATCTCAAAGAAGCCGCCGTGCCGGATCATTCCGGCCGCTGGGCAGCCTGGGTGGAGGATAGCGCGCCGAATGGAACCCCCGTCCGGCGATCACTCGCCTTCTTTGCGCGACCAAAGGACTTCTTGGCCTATCTCTCGCCCTCATTGCCTCTCGAACATCTACCCGGCCCCATATCGCCCGAGGTTTGGCGAGAGCATCAAGAAGAAATCAATCAGTGCTTCGGCCGCATGCTGTTCTCGCTCAATGACAGTGAGGCGGGAGCCATCCTGCTGGCGGGATTGACGGAGTCCAGGCCGCGAGGGCGCGGACCTTGGCCTGTTGAAACCGCGCAGACGCTGCATGAGGACTTTCAGTTCAAGCTCAAGATGAAGCTCCAGGGGCTTTGGGCAAAGGCGCGAGGCTTGAAGCCACCGTGCGCGCTCGAAAAGCCGGCACCGGTTCTGCATGAGGGCTCCACGATAGAGGCGGGCGTGTCCACAGATGCGAGGGAGCGCATCAATGCCGTGCTGGAGGCTTGGGCGGCGGACACACACGAGCCCTTTGTCACGCTGGTGGCTCGCCGCGGGGTGATCATTGCGCACAAGGCGTTGGGACGTGACACTGCGGGCGAGTCCATCGACCTTGGCTACAAGGCAGGTGTGGCATCCATCACCAAGACCACCACGGCCATCCTGTTCAGCCAGTTTTTACAGCAGGGATTGGTGACACTTGATGATCCGATCAGCCGAGTCTTTCCTGATTACCCCAAGGACAGCAAGCATGTGCCGACTTTTCGCCAATGCCTGACACACATGAGCGGCTTCAGCGGCCATGGCGACTGGGGTGGCGCGCGCAATCCGCATCTCGACAACATCCTGCTCAATGGCATCGATGCCAACCAGCCGGGAACGGCTTACACTTACTCGGGCATGGGCTTCGATGTCACTGCCCTTGCCATGCAGATTCTTAGCGGCCAAAGCTTCACGCGGCTGTATCAAGAGCACCTGTTCGGT
>DAORHS010000703.1:0-3023 GCA_035438165.1 Prosthecobacter sp. | reverse complement strand
CCATCGGAGCGGTGGCACTGAGGCTTTCCACCAGTTCATCACGTGCCAGGAGCAGCTGCAGGCACTCCTTGAGGTTGAGCTTCACGCTCTTGCGGGCGGAGTCGGAGATGTCCTGGAAAACGGGGATCAGCTCGGTTTTGGGATCGCTGAAGAGATCGATGTCCTTCTGAATGCTGGCCAGCGTGGCGAGTTTGCTCTTCAAATCGCGGGCGGCGAGGAAAGAGCGCACCATCTGGGTGCCGGCGTTTTCCGCCTGATCACGCAACACGAGCTTTTCAGAACGCTTGGCAGGGACGACGATGTGGCGGTGCGTTTTGAGCGCACGTTTGGCGGCCTCCCACCACTTCTTGTAATCTGCATCGGCCACGATGCGGCCTTTGAGCAGTTTTTCGAGATCGTCGAGATGAAGGGCGTTGCCGCTGCTCTTGAGGGCCAGTTCGACCAGTGCCGGGGCGTTCTTGGCGGCCATTTCCTTGAGGCCGTCCAGATCAGCGAGGCGGCGGGCGAGAATGTGGTCGGGTGAGATAATTTCCAGCGAACTGATGGCAAAGGAGAGCTTGAGCGGGTGGCCGGGCTTGCCTTCGAAGTCGATTAGAAGTCGGTCTCCTAGCAGATCCCATTCGGCGATCCTGCCGACGCCCCAGCTTTTGTGAAGAACGAAAGTTCCGGGTTCAAGTTTGGAAAGTTTTTCGCCGTCAGCAGCCGAAAGCTTGCCTGCGGCCACGATGTTTTGCACCTCTGGATTCATGGGACGTTCAGAGTAAACAGTCAGAATAAGGTAGCAAAGGAAACCTGTAACGGATTCGATCCCGCAGACCTGCCCTCACCACGCGAGACACCAAAGCACCTTCAAATAGCGGCTTTCGGGACAGTTCGACATGACGGGGTGGTCGGCCCCGGCGCCGGTACGGTCGAGAATCTGCAGGCGGCGCTTGTTGCGATGGGCGGCGCGCATGACGATCTCTTTAAACTCTGCCACGTCGAGCAGGCCCGAACAGGAGCAGGTGACGAACAGCCCGCCACGCTTGAGCAGGCCGAGGGCGACGGCGTTCATGTCGTAGTATTTGTTGCGGCCGAGCTGTCCTTCCTCGGGATCGCGGGAGAAGACGAGTTTGGGCGGATCGAGCACGACGGCGTCCCACAGGGCACCGTTTTGCTGCATCTGGCGGCCCCAGGTGAAGGTGTCGGCATGCACCCAGTCGATGCGTGTTTGATTCAAATCCGCATTCTTCTTCGCCTGTGCGATGGCTTTTTCATCGAGATCGACGCCGGTCACGTCCTCGCAGCCGCCCAGCACACGGGCGCTGAGCGCAAAACCGCCGGTATAGCTGCACAGGTCAAGCACACGGCGGCCTTTGGCGAGATGGCCGAATTTGAGCCGGTTGTCACGTTGGTCGCAGAAAAAGCCGGTCTTATGGCCGTCTTCAAAGCTGACCTGGTAGCGCACGCCATTTTCACGCACGCGCACGCTGCGGGGGGCGGGATCATCCGCCTCGGGCACGTCTGACCAGCGGATCGCCTCGATCCGGGCGATGTCGGGATCGACTTCGATCAGGTGCTGGGTGGTGCCGAGGGCGGCATGCAGTTTGGGCAGCCAGCGCCGCAGCCGGCGCCACACACCAAGGGTGGTGACTTCGATGGACAGGACGTCGGCATAGCGATCCACCACAAGGCCGCTGAGGCCGTCGCCATCCGAAGACACCACACGCCAGGCGTCGGTGGTTTCCGGGAGGCGCAGGGTCTTCAGGCGGAGGTCGAGAGCTGCGTCCAGCCGTGCATCCAGCGCCTCCTCATTCAAGACGTCCTCTCCGTGCTGGAGCACCCGAAGAGGCACGCGGGCCTTCGGATTGTAGAAACCGCTGCCGAAAATCTGCCCCTCCTTGTCATAGACGTTCACCAAGTCACCCGGGCCGGCGTCGGGAGACACCGCACGAAGCATGTTGGGATACACGGCCGGGTGAAATGAGAAGTACTTCATCTGCGCCCAAGGCTGCAGCCACGACTCGCTGCCCGGAGGCGGGGTGGTGCTCGGAGCGGCGGATTCACGGCGGGGATGTCGTGGGGCAGGGGGGCGCATGGTCTGTTTTCTATGCCTCTGGTTTCGGTCCGGAACAAGCGCCGCGTGGGGTCGCCTGTAGAATAGGGTCCTTTTCCCGCTGGCATGCGCGTTGCTCCCCGCTTAGTTGGGAATCAAGTCCAGTCACCGCGCATACATCATGGCCTCTGAAAAGCCCGTCACCCTCAAAGACCTCACCATCCTCGGCAAAGAAAACCTGCCTTCCGGCGGTGGTTTCATGATCCTGCCCAGCCAGCTCGGCTACTTTGACCTGCTGAGGCTCGAACTCGTCCTCGAAGGTCGTGAGGTGATTTACTTGGTCAAAAAAGGAGCCGCGCTCCATCCCCTGCTGCGTGCCCATCTGGAACGGGAGAACGTGCATGCCATGGAGTTCACGCACGGGGAGACGGAGGTCTCCGCCTACCGCCAGGCCATGGCGGAGGCCGCCAGAAGCGGTGCCGTGGTCATCTACCTGCCCAGCGAAGCGGCGACCATGAGCTCCCCCATGACCACGGTACCGGGCACGAAGCTCGAATTCCTGCTCAAGGCCGGAATTCCCGTGCTGCCACTGCATGTGCACCGCCGGCAGGACACCGCGCTGCCGATCGAGCGCCGCTACAGCGATACCGAGGTAATCTTCAATTTTGGCAGATTGCTCCAGGGCACAGAGGCAAACCTCGCCAGCTATCAGGAATGCCTGCTGCTGCTTTCCGAGCAGAGCATTGGCGAATGCCCCGCGCTCGACCTCAGTCTTGGCTACGCCTTGATTCAGGGCTTCAAAAAGCACGGTGCGCGCAACAGCGTCGTTGATGGCAAGGACGACAAGATCCTGCGCTTTGACAAAGTCTTCGCCACCGCGCTTGCCTTGTCCGAAGTCGTGAAGCGCGAGACGAAAAGAGAGCGTGTCGGCATCATTCTGCCACCGGGCTTGGGCGGGCTCATCTGCAATGTGGCGGTCGTCATGGCC
>DAORHS010000702.1:0-3027 GCA_035438165.1 Prosthecobacter sp. | reverse complement strand
GGCGCTGCTGGCCTTGCGTACCTTGCGGTGGCGGTCGCGCGAGGTGCGGGTGTAGGTGAGCGCCCCGGCCACGAGGAAGGGCAGGGGAATGAGCGCGTAGATCGTGAGCGTGGGATCCGCCTGGAGCATGAACGCACCGACAACGACGATTTGCAGCACGGAGACGAGGCCCTGCTCGATGCCGTCGATGAGCACGCGTTCAACGGAAGGAATGTCCTCCGAGACGGTGGTCATGATGTCGCCCGAGGGGCGGTTGTCGAACCAGCGGAGGGGCAGGGTTTGCAGGCGCTGGTAGATGTCACTGCGGAGGTCGAAGATGACTTTCTGCTCGAAGGTGTTGTTGAGCTGGATGCGCAGGGAATTGAAAAAGTGCTGGGCGAAGTAGGCGGCCAGGGCGAACAGGGCGAGCGGTGTGATGCGTTCCCACTGCTTTCCAGGAACGACGACATCCATGACCTCGCGGGTGATGGACGGGAACACGATGACCATGAGCGTGCCGATGATGGCGCAGGCAATTTGCGCCGTGCCGAGCAACGGATAACGACGCAGGTAGGAAAAGACGCGGGCGATGGTTTTCAAATGGGATGGGAGCTTGATGCGTGCCTGTTAGCAGCTATCTAGCATCCGGTCTTCAGCAACCGACAACCACATGAAATACCACCTGGCACGCGGCGAAGAACAGCTCGGCACCTTCAGCGATCTCGACGTGAGCGCCGGGCTGCGCAACGGGCGGTTTCAGCCCACGGACCTGTGCTGGGCGGAGGGAATGAAGGAGTGGCAGGCGCTGGGCGTGCATCTGCAGGAACTGGACGCGGAGGCCGGTGTGACCCGCGAGGAACCGCCGGATCTCACGGCGTTGCGTGAGGAAGTGAGGCAGGATCAGGTTTCGGCTGTGGAGATGGCTTCGAGAGGGATCAGACTCGTGGCCAAGCTGATCGACTGGACGATGATGCTGGTGCCGCTCTTCGTTCTGCTCATGGCGATCATGGATGCGCCTTTCGAGGCAGAGATTCGGAAGCATCAAAATGATCCAACGGCGTTGATGGATGCGCTGCAGCGGCAGATCGACAAAGTACAGACGGTCGGCAATCCGACCGTGATGGCCATGAGCTGGCTGATGCTCGTCATCCTGATTTCGAACGTGGTGATGCTTGGCATCCGGGGGCAGTCGATCGGCAAGCTGCTGACCGGCATTCAGATTGTCCGCGCCCAGGATGGCACCAAGGCGGGTTTTATGAAGGCCGTGCTGCTGCGCTGGTTTCTCTTCGCGGTCATCGAAAGCATTCGCTTCGTCGGGCCGGTGATTACGCTTGGCAACGTGCTGATGATTTTCCGCAAGGACAGGCGGTGCATGCACGACCTGGTGGCGGACACGATCGTGACGAAACGGAACGGGTGATCAAGGCAGCGGAGAAACGCCCGACTTGGAGTTCTGAAATTTGTTGATCTCGTTCATGTTCTCCCGCTGCTCGGGGGAAAGCGACTTCAGCTTCTGACGAAACGGGTAGGTCACCCCCATGACAAAGCAGGAGACATCCGCCACGAGGATCACCATGGCGACCACGATACCGTAGCGTTTCAGGGCCTCGTCGATGACTTTGTTCTTGTTGACCGAAAACCCCTCGGATTTGGAGAACATGGACTGGAACAGCCGTCGCCAGCCTCGTGGCTCACGAGCGATGCTGAACGACCAGATGAACAGGGCCGTCAAAATGACGCAGGCGATTTGATACTGGATGGGGATTTCACGCATGACGTTCTTTCAGGGGCTGGGTGCCTCGCGAGAGCGAAACGATTTATAGGGTGCCCTGAATACGTGTGCAAACGGCGATTTGTCACGATGCGGCGAATTGATCCTGGGCAGGACCGGCGCCGAGCGACAGGACTCTTCCCTGGCCATTGGCTGCCAGATGATTCAGCATGTGGAAGGCGTCTTCAGCATCGATGCCAAGTCTGGCCGCCACTTCATCCGCGGTCAGTGCTGAAGCGGAAAGCACGGCACGAACTTTGGCGAGTTGGTTAAGAAACTCTGTGGCGGCCTTTTTCCCTGCTTCAACACCCGGCTGGTGATAGGCGTTGATGTTGACGAGGCTGGCATAGAAGCCGACCGCCCGCTCAAACAGGGCGATGAGCATGCCCAGGCTGAAGGCATTGATGTCCGTGATGCTGAGCGTGATCGATTCACGGCCTTTTTCGGCAAGAGCCTTGCGTGTGCCGCGCAGGAAGCCCTGAAGGTAGTCGCCGCTCGTGAAGCCCGGATCGACCTCCAGGGAGGCGGTGTCACGCGCTTTGCCCACCTCAATAAACGTGGCGAAGAAATTGTTCACGCCATCGCGGAGCTGCTGCACATAGGCATGCTGGTCGGTGCTGCCTTTGTTGCCATAGACAGCGATGCCCTGATTGACCACGGCTCCCGAAAGATCATGCTCCTTGCCCAGGCTCTCCATGACGAGCTGCTGGAGGTATTTGCTGAACAGCGCCAGCCGGTCCTTGTAGGGCAGCACAACCATGTCTTTGAGGCCCTTGCCTTTGCCGGTGTGATGCCACATCAGCGCCAGCAGCATCGCCGCATTTTCACGGGCCGGCCGCGAACGTGTCTCCGCGTCCATTGCTGCTGCCCCGGCCAAAAATTGACGCACATCAACGCCCTGCAATGCCGCCGCGATCGTTCCCACCGCGCTCATCACGCTCGTGCGTCCGCCCACCCAGTCCCACATGGGGAAACGGGTCAGCCAGCCCTGGGCGGAGGAATGCTTGTCGAGCTCGCTGCCGGCACCGGTGACAGCGACGGCGTGTTTGGCGAAATCAAGTCCGGCTGCTTTGTAGGCAGCCTCGGCTTCGAGCATGCCATTGCGCGTCTCCTTCGTACCACCCGACTTGGAAACGACGAGGGTGATCGTCGTGGCCAGTTCGGAGCCGATTTGCTCCATCACCCGGCCGATGCCATCCGGGTCGGTATTGTCGCGAAACGAAATCTCAAGCAGGGGATTGGCTGGAGTGATGGCATGAGCGACGAGTTGCGGACCG
>DAORHS010000701.1:0-3027 GCA_035438165.1 Prosthecobacter sp. | reverse complement strand
CGAAATCGAGCGTCATTTTCTCATCGTAGCTGGTGATCGGGAAAACCTCCCGGAACACGGCCTGAAGGCCAAGGTCCTTGCGCTTCGAGGGCAGGATGTTTTTCTGGAGAAACTCCTCGTATGAGCGGAGCTGGATCTCGATGAGATTCGGTGGCTCGGCGACTTCGTGGATTTTGCCAAAGTTGGTGCGCTGGGACATAAGGCAGAGATGAGGCGGTTAGGGGGCGATTGGCGGTGGCACGGGATGCGGAAGGGTGAGTTCCGCGAAGCAACAAAAGAGCGATGTCAGGCGGCCAGCCCGGCATCACTTGCGATTGTCGCGAAAACGAAGCAGCCGGAACCCGGGTGTGAACCCGAATTCAGGCCATGAAAATTGTCGGAAGCAGGCGCAACATCGCGAGCAGCCCCGGAACCGTAGCACTGGCTGCGGAGGTTCAGGAGGGGATCACGGGCGGTTGCGGGCATGCGATGGGACGGAAACAGACAGGGGATTGAACTGACACTAACTGAGGCCCCTGACCGCGTGGCGCTGCTGTCGAAAGCGGACGCCACGCGGCAAAGAGCAGGAGGAACGTGAGATTACTTGATCGTGACTTTGGCGCCGGCGGCTTCCATCTTCTTCTTGATTTCTTCCGCCTCTTCCTTCTTGACGCCTTCCTTGAGGGTCTGCGGAGCGCTCTCGACGAGCTTCTTCGCTTCGGCAAGGCCGAGGCCCGGGACCACGCCGCGGACTTCTTTGATGACGCCAATCTTGTTGGCACCAGCTTCGGTCAGGATGACATCAAACTCGGTCTTCTCTTCGGCAGGAGCAGCAGCAGCAGCACCACCACCGGCGGCGGCGGCGGCCACAGGAGCAGCAGCGCTCACGCCCCACTTGGTTTCGAGGGATTTCACGAGTTCAGCGACTTCCATGACGGTCAAGCCACTCAGTTCTTCAACGATTTTATTCAGGTCAGCCATATTAGTGTGTCGGTGTCGCCGCGCTCCGAAGCTTCGGATGATTTAAGAGCAAAAGCTTTCGCTCCGGCGAGGAACCATTGGGTGTTTATCGATTCAGGCCGTTTGACGGGCCATCTGGTCAAATTGGGGTTGGTTTAGGGAGCAACCGTTTCAGCAACTGCTTCAACCGGGGAGGTTTCGGCCGGGGCAGCTTCAACCGGCGCAACGTCAGCGGCCGCAGCTTCAGCCGGGGCACCGTCCAAGTCGGACTTTGCTTTGAGCACGCGGGCCAGCGCGGAGGCAGGAGCCTGCAGCACGCCAAGAAGCTGGGAGAGCAGCACTTCGCGGGAAGGCAGGTCAGCGAGAGTTTTGATAGTTGCAGCGTCCAGCAGGCTGCCATCGAGCACGCCCGCCTTCATCACAGGTTTCTCGAACTCGGCAGTGAAATTTTTCACCACCTTCGCGGTGGCACAGATGTCCTTCACGCCCGTCACATAGGCGCTCTGGCCGGTGAGGTGGGCACCCAGTTCACCTGGATAGCCGGCCTTTTCAGCGGCTTTCTTCACCAGGTTGTTCTTGAAGACGTGAATCTCCGCACCAACGGCACTGAGGCGCTTGCGCAGCTCGGCGAATTTATCGACCTTGAGGCCGGTGTAATCGACAACGAGGAGGAACGGAGAGGCGTTGACCCGTTGCAGCAGGTCATCAATGAGCAATGTTTTGAGAGCTTTCATCTTTCGGTGCTGCGTGAATTAGAGTTTGATGTACTTCGACACGTCGATGCGGAGCGCAGGCGACATGGTTGCGGCAAGAGTGATGGTTTCGACGTAACGACCGCGGGCGGAAGCAGGCTTGGCACGCACCACGGCTTCGATCAGCGAGGTGGCGTTTTCAGCGATCTGATTCACTTCGAACGAGGCTTTGCCAACGGAGGAGGCGATGTTGCCATTCTTGTCGAGTTTGAAGTCGGCACGGCCGGCTTTGACGGCTTTCACGGCGGCGGCGGTGTCTTCCGTCACGGTGCCGGTTCGAGGATTGGGCATCAAGCCGCGAGGTCCGAGCTGCTTGCCGAGCTTGCGGACTTCATTCATGGCGGCCGGCGTGGCGATGGCGACATCGAAGTCGGTGAAGCCTTCCTTGACCTTGGCGATCAGATCTTCGTTGCCGACGATGTCGGCACCGGCGGCATTGGCCGCGTCAGCAGCGGCGCCCTGGGCGAACACGGCGACACGCACCGTCTTGCCGGACCCGTGAGGCAGCGGGCAGGTGCCACGGACCATCTGGTCGCTCTTCTTCGGATCGACGCCCATGCGGAAAGACAGGGTGACGGTCTGGTTGAACTTGGTGCCGGGGAGTTTGCGCAGGAGTTCGGCCGCTTCTTCAAGCGTGAATGCCTTTCCTGCCGGAACCATCTCGGCGGCTTTCTTGTAGCGTTTGCTTCTCTTTTGCATGGTGGGTGTGCAGTGGTGGCGAACTGTGACGTTCTCCTGCTTCGGGTTGGGGGATTATTCGGCGATGTCGATGCCCATCTGGCGTGCGGTTCCTGCCATGATGCGGGAGGCGCGTTCGAGATCGGTGGTGTTGAGGTCGGCAAGCTTGAGCTTGGTGGCTTCGAGCAGCTGGGCCTTGGTGATTTTGGCCACCTTCTTTTTGTTGGCCTCGCCGGAACCGGAGGCGATGTTGGCCACCTTCTTGAGAAGATTGGAGGCCGGAGGCTGCTTGGTGATGAAGGTGAAGCTCTTGTCCTTGTAAACCGTGATCACGGTTGGCAGCACGTCACCGCCCGCCTTGGAGGTGGCGGCGTTGAACTCCTTGCAAAAGGCCATGATGTTCACACCGGCCTGACCGAGAGCAGGGCCGATGGGCGGTGCGGGGTTGGCGGCACCAGCCTTGATCTGGAGCTTGATGAGTTTGATGATTTCCTTGGCCATGTGTTTGTGTTCCTTGCTTGCTTGAGATGAGATTCAGGGTGTCGGCGGCGCGGCTTATGCCTTCTCGACCTGCCAGTATTCGAGATCGACCGGAGTGGAGCGGCCGAAAATGTTGACGGAGACGCGCAGGACGCTGCGTTCGGGGTCGAATTCCTCG
>DAORHS010000700.1:0-3041 GCA_035438165.1 Prosthecobacter sp. | reverse complement strand
GCCTCGGTGTTGCTGAGCTTGTCCACCTGCACGGCGCCGAAGAGCGCATCGACGATCTCGATGCCCTCCGGACCCTTGGCCTCCTTTTCATTGCGGCGGACGGCCTTTTCGTTCGTCTCGGCGGCGTCGAGGTAGTCCATGCTGATGCGCGCGCCCCACATCTTGCTGGGGCCGAAGGCGTTCTGCTTGAAGCGCTGCGTGTGGACGACGAGCCACTCCTTGCCGCTCTTGTCCTCGTAGCTGAAGAGATCGAGCGGACGGTTGCCGCTGCCGAGCTCCACCATGCTCACGCCTTTGACCTGCGCGCCGCTTTGAATGTCATCGACTTTGAACTTCGCCACCGGCGTGCAGGCGAAGGCACCGACCACGAAGGTGCCCTCCTTCGATTGATACGGGACGAAGCTCTGGATCGGCGCCTTCGTCTCCCACTTGCGATGCGCCACATGATACGTCTCCGCGCTGAACACGCTGGCCGTGGCACCATTTTTGATCGGCACGGGGATGGTGAAGATGCGGCTGGCGAACTCCTCGTTGCAGGTGCCGGTGGCAAACACGCGGTCCTTGTCAAAGGCGACATCGGTAATGTTGGTGACCTTGCTGGAGGTGCCCCCCGGCAGCGTGACGCGCACCCAGGACAGCGGCTCGAGATTCAGCGGGGCCACCTTGCCCGCGGCATCGACGGTGACGATGAGCACCGCATTGTCCGGACGACGCTGCACGGCGAGATACACCCGGCCGCTGGCCTGATTCACGGCAAGATCTTTGACGGTGATGTCCTCCTTCTTCGCACCGAGGCCGTCGGCGATCACCGCGCTGATGTCTGCCACGGGTTTTTCCAAACGCGCCTTCGACGGACCGACATCGCCGGTTTGAATCGCCACCACGCTGGCCGTGGCCGGTTCCGCGACGAGCAGCAGCCCTTCGGGACCGAAGCTCAGCGAACTGAGTGATTTGATCTTCAAACCGCCCTTTTGAGGCGAGTCGAGAAGCGCGGCAGCCGTGCCGAACGAGGTGGTGAGGAGGAGGGCGGCGAGAATTCCGAACGTTTTCATGAGTGGTCTGACTGGGTTGCAGCGGGATGGTACGGGACTTCCCCGGCGAATGTCACGAACAAAGTAGGGCAGTTGCGCTGCAACTGCCTCCCTGGCCTCCAGTTGCGGCGCAACTGGGCTACGTTGATGTGAAATCGAACTTCACACCGAGTTCATCGTCTGAAGCTTGATCTTTCGTCGAAAACCAGCGACCCGATGCCCGCACCCATGAAAAAGCCGCCTCCCGAAGCCCGCAAGCCGGCGAAACGCACGTTGTCGCGCTGGCAGTCGTTCAAGCGGCTCTTTTTGATTTTCGTCATGGGAAGTTCCCTGCTCTGCACGCTGGCGGCGGCGGTGGTCATCGGCATTTACAGCCATCTGGCCAAGGCCTACGACCTCACCCAGCTCGGGCAGATGCCGGAGCGCACCGTCGTGATGGATTACAAGGGCGAGGTTCTCGGCCGCATGCACGGCGAGAACCGCATCATCGTGCCGCTGAGCGAGGTGTCCCCCTGGTTCATCAAGGCGCTGCTCGCCCGTGAGGACTCGCGTTTCTACGACCACGGCGGCATCGACTACAAAGGCGTGATCCGCGCCACCCTTCGCAACCTCAAGGAAATGCGCGTGGTGCAGGGCGCCAGCACGCTGACGATGCAGCTCGCACGCAACAGCTATCCCGATCTCGACGACCGCAGCATCCACCGCAAGCTCGTCGAAATGATGCTGGCCCGGCGCATCGAAAAGGCCTGCACCAAGGACCAGATCATCGAGCACTACGTCAACCGCATCTTCTACGGTCCCGGCATCTACGGCGTGCAGCGCGCCAGCCAGGTGCTCTTTGGCAAGCATGCCAGCCAGCTCAATCTCAGCGAGGCGGCCATGATCGCAGGCATCATCCGCAGCCCGGTGCGCTTCTCGCCCTTCCGCAATTACGAAGGCGCCATCAAGGAGCGCGACACCGTGCTGCAGCGCATGGTCGAGACCAAGGTCATCACGCCGGAGGAGGAACTCGCCGCCCGCTACGCGGACATCGCCCTGCATGCGCAGCCGGCCTTCCAAAGCCAGGGCGGCTACGCGCTCGACACCGTGCGCCGCGACCTCGATTTGATTTTGGAGGAGCAGGAGATCGAGGACGGCGGGCTGCAGGTCTTCACCACGCTCAACAAGGACCTGCAGGACGCCGCCGAAGCCGCGCTGGAAAAGCGACTCGCCGCCGTGGAAAAAATACGCGGCTACCAGCACCCAAAGAAGGCCGACTTCGACAAGACCTGGGACGGCTCTCAGGAAATCTCCTCCACGCCCTACCTGCAAGGCGCGCTGATGATGCAGGACAACGAAACCGGCGGCATCCTGGTGCTCATCGGCGGGCGTGACTACCGGCACAGCAAGTACAACCGCGCCACCCAGGGAGAGCGTCAGATCGGATCCACCGTGAAGCCCTTTGTCTATGCCGCAGGCATCGCCTCCGGCTTCATGCCCGGCACCTACATCAACGACGCGCCCATCCAGCCCGGTGAGATCGACAGTGCCGACCCCGGCTGGAGCCCGCAAAACTCGGACGGCAAGTTCCTCGGGCTTGCCACCCTCACCGACGGCCTCGTGAAAAGCCGCAACACCATGACCGTGCGCCTCGGCAACTACGCCGGGCTCGACCGCGTGCTCGATCTCCTCACCAACGCCGGATTCAGCCGGCCCGCCGAGCGCACGCCGCAGATCTTCATCGGCAACATCGGCGGCAACCCGCGCCAGCTCACCAGCGCGATCAGCGTCTTCCCGAATCAAGGCCTGCGGCGCCGCCCCTTCCTGATCGACCGCATCATCGACAAGGCCGGCAACATTGTTTATCAGACACCCGTGCTCGAGTCCGAGGTCATCACGCCCAGCGTGGCCCATTTGATGCGGATCATCCTCGCCCAGGTGCTGGATCGCGGCACCGCCGCCTCCCTGCGCGGCGAGTACGGCTTCAAAGAACCCGGTGGCGGCAAGACCGGCACCACGAATGATTACAAG
>DAORHS010000699.1:0-3043 GCA_035438165.1 Prosthecobacter sp. | reverse complement strand
CAAGACGACCTTCGGCCTTTACCCACAGGTCAAAGGGGCGCCGTTGTTCACCTACGAGCACAAAAAGCCGTATCAGATCACGATCAAGGCCACGACGGACAAGACCGAGCTGTTCGTTGACGGCGTGAAAGTCTGCGACGGGCCGAAAATCAACAACGCCGTCGAGGTGCTGCAGTTCCGCGCCGGCGACGACTACTCGAAGGGGAAGGCCGAGTTCCGAAAGATCCGGATCTCGTCACCGGCTGGCCATTGAGCTGAAAGCGGGACCGGCAGGTGAAAATCATCTGGACAGCAGAAGGGCTTCTTGGTGTCATCTCGGTTCATGAAAAGGATCTCCCTGCCGCTGCTGTGCCTCACCGTGGTTTTCCCATGCCTGGCCACCGCCGCAGAAGACGACTGGCGCAAGGCCGCGCGTGAGTTCTTGAAAGAGCAGGACTTCGCGTCCATCGAGATCAAACCGGGAACTCGCTTCGAAGCGGATCTGGCACGCGAACGCTGGGACTGGATGCAGCGCGTGCTGCTGCCGCCGTTTGAAAAGCATCTGGAAAAATGGCCTGCACAGGCCGAAGCCGCGCGCAGCTTTGTGAAGCAGGCGCTGATGGCGCAGATCAAGCACCCGGATGTGGACCGTGCCCGCGCACCAGAGATGCTGGAGAATGAAGGCTTGGAGCTGGAGAAAGCCGACGTGGATGAACCCCTCGTGCTGTGGGCCACGGCCTGGGCTGCTTGGGAATGGCGCGAGGGCTACATGGATGCTCGCGCGAAACTTCACAAAGCAGCCCGCCATAAGCTCATCAAAGACTACCCGGCAGCTCTGCTGCTGATGATTCGCACGCTCATTCGCGTGATCGAGGACGACCGCAACGAAAACGAACCGACGCATGAGGAGGACTATTACAAGGCCGCGATGCTGGCCGCGCAAGACCCCGTCAGCTACGGCCCAGGGGATGACGAAATCCTCTGGCACGACGTGCGCCGCGTTTTTTACCGGCTCTATCTTGAAAAGCATCTCGACGAGACGGAAAAGCTGGCGAAAACCGAGCGCTTTTCTCCGTGGCTCCGCGAGATGATGCAGGGGCAGTTGCACAGTTCACTCGGCTGGGAAAGCCGGGGCGGCGGTTACGCCAGCACAGTCACCTCCGATGGCTGGAAGGGCTTCGAGCAGCACATGCCCGCCGCCGCGGCGCACTTCCGAAAGGCCTGGGAACTGCGGCCTGACCGCGCTGATTCAGCCGAGCAGATGATCGACATTCTCAAGGCGGGCTTCGGGGAACCCGGCGAGACGACCCGGTTGTGGTTTGATCGTTCCGTCGCGGCGCAATTCGACTGCACCGGTTCTTATTACGGCTACGTCTGGTCGTTGCGCCCGCGCTGGGGCGGCAGTGTGAACGCCCTTCGTGCGTTGCTTCTGGCGTGCGCATTGACTGACAGGCCCGACACCGAAGTGGCGGAGGTCACTCTGAAGCTGGTGGATTTCGTGAGGAGCGACAGCGACGCACCCGATGACCGCGCCGTGCTGCAAAGCCCGATTCTCAAAGACGCACTGTTGCACACCGCCCGCCGACTGGCGGAAGAACCCACGCGAATATGGGAGCGCCCGTGGCGCTACGCGGATCTGGGCGTTTATGCTTGGAAAGCGGCTGACTATCCGCTGGCAGACGACATCCTGAACCATGTGCCGGCGCCGTTTCCACGGCAGACAAGACGAAAACTGCATGGAGCGGGCAATGAAACCGAGGTGCGCGGCCAGTCCGCGATTTACGCGCTGGGGATGAAGGTCGAATGGGAAGCGGCGCAGGATCTCTATGCCAGGGGAAACATCCCGCAGGCCATGCTGTCGTATCAGGACATCGCTTCCCGCTTTCAAGGCGAACCACCCGGCATGCTGCGGGGACGCATGGCCGCCTGTAAGTTTGAAACCAGCTTTGGGACCGGAAAGTGGGTGAAGATGTCCGCCTATCCCGACCTCGCGGAGTGGCATCATCTAAGTGGACCCTGGACCGGCATGCCAACCGGAACATTGCGCATCACGGGCCAGGACGCACAGGCTTGCATCCTTCACAATGGGCGCGTCGGACGAAACTTCGAACTGCGTGGCGAATACATCGTGTCCGGGAAGGACCCGTATCAAGGCCTTGGCATCATGCTGGGTTATTACCGCACGAGGTACGAGCACTTCCTCGAGTGCAGCCAGTGGGGGAATCGCGGCGATGGTGCAGTCGCCACACTGCTGCGCGATTTTGCGCAGACCAGCGCCCCGCGAACGATCCTGCGTGGCGACGACCGAACGTGGCGTTTTCACATCTTCTGCCAAGAAGGACGAGTCACCTTCCGGCTCAATCATCATGACATTTTGCTGGATCATTTGAACCAGAACAAGCAGGGCGAGTCGTTCGAGATGCCTGGAGACGGTCTCATCGGCATTCGCCATCACTTTTTTGGGATCGGTACGACCACCCAGATCAGACGCCTTGAAATCCGCAAGTTGTCGCCGGATGAGAAAGCTCCCACCACCGATCTCAAAGGATTACACCAACTGATGCAGGTGGAGATCGCGGACCGTGTGGCCGAGGCGAAACGGGAGAAGCGGGACGCCGAAGCCGAGAAACTCGCGATCTTTGGCAAAGCGATCCAGTCCGCAGGTGCAAAGTCGGCGCCGCTGCCTGCGGTCAGCTTGGAGGAACGTGCGCTGCACAGCCTGCTGCGTGGTTACCGCCAAAGCGTGGCCTCACGGCTCGCACTCACCGGCAAACGGATCGCAAATCCACCTGATGAGCAACCGCTGGATGACGTGAACACTGTCAAGTGGCAGCCGGTGACCGGAAACTGGATGCTGAAAGACAGCGTGCTCACCGGCAGCGGCGACAGCACCATCCTCTACGACTTCAACCGCGCCCCGCCCTTCCAGATCGACTTCGAGATCAACGTGCTCGACGGCAGGCGGGCGCGGCTGGTGATGGGAAACGTCAAATTCGCCAACGAGGCCGGCAAGACGACCTTCGGCCTTTACCCACAGGTCAAAGGGGCGCCGTTGTTCACCTAC
>DAORHS010000698.1:0-3043 GCA_035438165.1 Prosthecobacter sp. | reverse complement strand
TTCAAGGACAAGGCGTGAAGCATACCGGCATCGAGATGCGTGATCCCCCGCCCCACATCGAGCTTTGTCACGACTTCCGCGAAGTCGCCTTCCAAGGTGCGTGGCCAGCACAACGCATTCACGCCGTTCGCAAAGCGTGTCGTCATCAGTTCGTCAAAGCTGCGCACCAGGCGGATGCGGGGGATGATCGGGCACATGGGAAGAAGCAGGCATGACGGGACGTGTTTCATAGCCACTTTCGTCATTTTAGCTTCGACATTCCATTCGTCATTCCTCATTCTGACTTCGTCATTTTCCTCCCGCATTTCTGATGAACTCCGCTCCTGCAAAATGGTACTCCTCCGTCACACGCTACCAGTGGCTCGTGCTTGTCGTCGCTTCGCTCGGCTGGGTGTTCGATGCGTTTGAGGGGCAGCTTTTCAATCTGACGCGCGGAGCGATGCTGTCGGAGATTCTCGGCGTGAAGCCGGGCGATCCGCAGGCGAAGCAGTGGGGCGACATCTTCCTGGGCATCTTCCTCGCGGGCGGCACCTTCGGCGGACTGCTCTTTGGCTCGCTGGGCGACAAGATGGGCCGCAAGCCGGTGATGGTGCTGACCATCCTGTTTTACTCCATCTTCTCCGGCCTCACGTATTTCGCGACGGAACTGTGGCATGTCGGCGTGCTGCGTTTCTTGGTGGCGATGGGCGTGGGCGGCGAATGGGCCGTGGCGGCGGCGCTGGTGGCGGAAATTTTTCCCAAACATGCGCGCACGCATGCGGGCGGCATCTTCCATGCCACGGGTGTGCTCGGCACCTGGATCGCCACCCTGACCGCGATGGGTGTCGAGAACGAATGGCGGCTGGCGTACCTGATCGGCATCCTCCCTGCCCTGCTCACGCTGTGGGTGCGTTCGTCCGTCAAAGAACCGGAATCATGGCATGAGGCGCGCGACAGCGGCAAGCGCATGGGCAGCTATGCCGATCTCTTTGGCGATGCCCGCTGGCGCAGGCGAGCCCTGCTCGGCATGACGCTGGCGGCCGTAGGCCTCGGCACGTTTTGGGGCGTGTGCGTGGCCACACAGGATCTCACGCGCGAGCTGCTGATCAAACTCGGGGCGACTGCGGCAGATGCGGAGAACAAATCCAAGTTCGCCTACGGCATCATCCAGGTCCTCGGCGCGGGAGTCGGGCAACTGAGCTTTGGACCGATCTGCGCCCGCATGGGACGAAAACCCACCTTTGTGCTCATGCACGTGCTCAGCTTCATCATGGTCATGGCCGTGTGCTACCTGCCGCAGGCCTACTGGCAGATGCTGGTGCTGCTGCCCCTGTTCGGCTTCGTCACGCTGAGCATCCACTCCGGCTATGCGATCTACTTTCCCGAGTTGTTTCCGAATCACCTTCGCGCCACGGGAGCCAGCTTCTGCTTCAACGCCGGTCGCCTCCTCGCCGCGCCGATGCTGTTCTTCTCCGGTTACGTCAAGACCTGGACCACACTGCCGAACGCGATCTCCATGCTCGGCGGGCTGTTCCTCATCGGCATCGTCGTGCTGGCCTTCCTGCCGGAGACGAAGGATCAGGATCTGCCGGAAGCGTGATGCGCGATCACGGCATCACGCACCGTTCGCAGAGCAGTTCGCCGCCCTTTTCGAAAACCAGCGTCGCATGCAGCGGCCCGTCCATGTTCTGACCGACGTTGATGACCGTTGTGCGGCCAATCGGCTCCTGCCACACGTCATTTCGGATCGGAGTGCCATGATCATGCCCACACACGACCAAGCGCGGCTGATACTCCTCGATCGCATCCCGCCACCACGCATGTCCCTCCACCACCGAACCTGGAGCTGAAAGCCGCGTACCCGTAGGCGGCTCATGCATCACCCAAAGCTGCACCGCCGCGTCGCCATATTCGGCCAGTAATCTCGGCAGCCAGTAGCCGTAATGCTCGTCCCCGAGCGGCTTGCCTTCACTGAATGCCTCCTCCTGCCCCATCGCACACGGGAAGCCGACCACGCCCAAATCGCCGATCATCGCAAAGGAGCCGTTCAGGCGGGTCGGAGCACTGCCATGCAGCGATTTCCACGCGTCACGAAACTCGAACCAGTTCTCATCCTCGTGATTGCCACGCACAAACAGCACCGGCGGACCGATGACCTGCAACTCCACCGCACACTGCGTCGGCGTCAGTTGCCGCGTCCGCCCATACGGCAGCAGACCCGTCCCATGCAAAAAGTCCCCGCCGAGGATCAGCGCATCCGGCTTCACCTCGTCACACAGCTTCACCAGCGCCTCGTAAAGCACCGCACGCTGGTGCAGATCGGTGGCGATGAGGATTCGGGCAGGCATGAATGCTTATTCGACCCCAAACTTATCCGCCAGTTCCTCCACCGCCCAATTGATGTGATCGCCGTAACCCCAGCCGATGCCATTAGCTTTCACGGCGACATGGTCGAGGCGGTCAGCCACCTTTCCATACGCAGCTACACCTTCTTTGACGACCAGGGTGGAAATCTCGTCCATCACGGAGCACAGGCTGTCATAGAAGGACTCGGAGATGTCGCCATACTGGCAGGTGAACTCGTTGCCATTCTCCAGGTAGGTCATCAGCAGCTCCAAAGCACCTTCGAGATTGCCGGTGGCCTTTTTGTAGTCGCGGATCGCCTTGCGTGCCTCTGCCAGCTTGAGCTTGCCGAAACCCCGCTTCGGGAAAAACTGCTCCACGATGCGCGCTTTGTATGTCTCCAAAGCCGCGCCGCCGCTGGTGGTCGCCTGCGTTCGAGCTTCGAGAAAGGTGCGGTTGTCAGCAGAGCTGTCGTAGAGGTCTTTCAGCAGCGCGGTGAGCTGCGCGACATCCCAGTCTTTGAGATGGCGTTTGACGGCGGTCCAGCCTTTGAGGGTTTGGGGTTCTGGCATGATGACAAGGTTTCCAGAGTGTCATGACGCATCGTCCATGCTTTGCCAAAGGGAATATCGGGCGCGTCGAACCATTTTGAAACGAGGGCTGATCAGGCTCTTGTCACGGCCGCCGCCTCCGCTTTCATCACGCCTGCCTCATGACTGAC
>DAORHS010000697.1:0-3049 GCA_035438165.1 Prosthecobacter sp. | reverse complement strand
ATGTCGGGATCGGCAAAGTCGCTGCCCAGCGTGCTCACGCTATTCGTGTTCGCGCTCGTGCCGCTGATGGCGTTGTTAAATGACGGTTCATTTGGGAAGAATGTTGAGCGTGGAAAGTATGGACTCGGTCATCTTGCGGGCGGTAATGCCGGAAGGGTTCTCGCCACCGGTGATGCGGGTAGCAAAAAGATAAAGACCTGACGGTGTGGACACGCTACCGATGAACCAACCAAGTTTCGGGACGTTCCTTTTCGCGTCGAAGGCACTTCCGGTCTTGCCTCGAAAAACCGTCTGCCCAGCTTGCGAGAGCGTCATGATGTCGAGCACTGTATCCACACTCTTGGCGGCAAAGGGCAACTTGCGGGCGTGAAGGCGGCGCAGAAAATCCACCTGCTCGTCAGGCGAAATCGTCAGAGAACTCTGAAGCCAGAATTGGGTCACGCCGCCCTTCAGGTCATTGTTGCCGTAGCCGACTTTTGGTATGATCTGATGGTATCGCTCCAAGCCGATGCGCGTCGCCAAAGCCTGATAATACCAAACGCAGGACGAGGAAAAAGCGCTCCGCAAAGTCTGGTTTTGATTCCAGGACGCGATGGAGCGGCGAGTGCCATCCCAAGGCAGGGTGAAATCAGCGCCGCTGGCCACGCCGGTCTCCAAAGCAATCAGTGAGTTGAGAATCTTGAAGGTCGAGCACGGGGATGAGCGGATGCGGCATTGTTCGGGTTGGTAACGTAGCCAACGCTGCTGCGCCTCGTCATAGAGCGTGAATGCGCCGGAATAGGAACCAAACTCTGCCGTGAGGTCGCGCTCCACGGAAGTCTCTGCTGCGAATGCATGACTCCACAGCCACACACACAAATAAAGAATGTAAGTCGGCTTCACGCGAGTTTTGTGAATTCACCTAACGTTGTTTGGCTCCAGGAAAATGTGGTGAACCATCCCCGACCTCAGCTTCTTGAAAGCCCATGCGACCAAGCGAAGGCCGGACGTGCGGCGCGAGTCTCCGAGGATGCCATGGAAAGTCAAGGCGGGTGGAAAGTTTCACGGCTTCCTCTACCTCCGCCCATTCAGAATCATCTCATTGAGCTTCTGGCGCATGGCTTCCATGTCGGGATCGGCAAAGCCGGTGTCCAGCAGAGCCTTTGTTCTGGCCTTCTGTGCTTGAACCATGCGCACATATGACTGCTGCTATTCCGACTTGCCATCGAGTTCCCAAACTCTCACATAATCCACGAGCATCTCAGTTGGGAATTCGCCGGCACCAACCTCCCCATCCAAAACCAGTCTGTTGTCTTTCCACTTCAAATAGGGTGCGCGCAGACCAAGCGAAAGCGCAACAGACATGGGTCGATGCCAGAATTTATTGGGCTTCCGTCCCACTTCCACACCATCGACATACCAAATGATCATGTCGGTTGCGACCCTACATCCGTAGGTGTGAAAATCCGTCCTCGGGTCGAACGCCGTGCGGTATTCGTTTGCTTGAGCCTCGCGGAAACGTTCATCGTTTGGCCGATGCCACTCGCGTCCCGGCACCCCCGGCTTTCCGTTTGATAAGATAGCGTGGAGGTTATGGTCGGTGATGCGTTCATTCCCTTCCTTCTGCGATTGCCTCTGCGTCATTTCAACGATGTCAATTTCACTGTATCGCGCCTCTCCAGCCTGAGTGATTGTGTCGTCGATCGTGCTGTAAAGCCAGAAGGCGGGGCTTGCTCCTGGAAACATCGGAGCCCCCTTGATTCGGGCCTCGTAGTAGCCATTGGTTCCCTTCGCATACGACTTCAGCATCCCAGAGGTGTAGGCTCTGCCCTCCCTGTCCTTCTCGTTCTTTCCTTTCATCGCCGGGGAGTCGTTGCGGAGTGTGATCTTCAGCAGCCCATCTTGGGCCGTGACGTTTCGCTCATTGTCCCATCTCCAGCCACTGAACTGCTCGGGGCTCTTCTGCCATTTCCGCCAATCGACCTCTCTGGCATTGAAGTCATCTGAGCGATTCCACCGGATCACCCAGTTCTCGCCCGCTGCTGCCGTGAGGGGCCTGACATTTTGCGAGGTTTGTCCCGATAGTTGGGACATAACAGCGCTACTAATGAGGAAGAAGACGCTTAGCGGTAAGGTGATGGATGGAAGTTTCATTTTTTTGCCAGAACGGTGTTTATCCAAAATAAATGGTGGGCGCAGTTGATTCGCCCACCGTTTGCTTGGATGCCAGTCAAACCAAACGAAGGTCAGACAGGACAAACGGAGTAACGAAGCATGACAAGCCAAGTCAAGCCTTGAGGAGAATGGCAGTCACATTACCTCCGCCCATTCAGGATCATCTCATTGAGCTTCTGGCGCATCGCTTCCATGTCAGGATCGGCGAAAGCAGTGTCCAGCGTGCTCACGTTGTTGGTGTTCGCGCTCGTGCCGCTGATCGCGCTGTCGAGTTGGGCTTGGCTGATTTCGCCGGGTGGGCCTTGGGAGCCGTCGCTTCCATTGCTGCCATCGTTGCCGCGTGGGATGGCGAAGGTGAAGCGCACGTTGGATCCGTCGAAGCTCACGCCCACCGTCGCCGGGTTGCCGGGGTCCAGCGTGGTGACGCTGTCCACGATGGCTTGAGCAAAGGGCGGTCCCTGAGCGCCGTCATTGCCGGGTGGCCCTTGGCCACCGTCATTTCCGGCGGGGCCTTGGCCGCCATCACTGCCACGCGGGATGTCGAAGGTGAAGCGCACGTTCGTTCCATCAAAGCTCACGCCCACGGCAGCGGGATCGCCAGGGTTCACGGTGTTCACCGCATCCACCACCGCCTGCGAAAAGGGCGGCCCCTGCTGGCCCATTGGGCCTTCCTGCCCCTGCGGGATTTCAAAGGTGAAGTGCAGCGTGTTCCCCACCACACTCACGCTGGCATTCGCTGGACTGCTCGGCGGCAGGGTGTTCGTGCTGTCCACTTGCGCGGCATTGATACCGGAGCCGCTGCCGATGAGGTCGATGATTCCGGCGAACTGACCACGAAAACGGTCAGCGTCGATGTTTTGGCCGTTTTGGGGCCATGCTGGGTCGAAAGGCATAA
>DAORHS010000696.1:0-3052 GCA_035438165.1 Prosthecobacter sp. | reverse complement strand
CCATTGCTCAATGGCGGCACCATCGACACGCCGCGTGATCTCTACTTCGTCCGCCGCGAGGGCGGTCCGGCCTACGGCGGCAAGAGCTATGAAGCGCTCATCCGCGGCGACTGGAAGCTGATGCAAAACACGCCTTACAGCCCGCTGGAGCTCTACAACCTCAAGAACGATCCCCAGGAGAAGAACAACCTCATGGGCAAGGCGCCCAAGGTCTTCCAGGAACTCTCCACCGCGATGCGCAAGCACGTTCAGATCGGTGGTGCCACGCCCTGGCAGGCAAAATAGAATACCGTCTGTATTGCGCGGGGCCACGCACGTGATACAAACGCCGTATTCTTGCCTGATGAAGCACCTCTCTATTTGTGTGGCACAGCAACTGCTGGCGTTGTTCTTCTTCTCCGCGTCGCTGGCTGCTGCCGAATCAGCTCCAGATGTGGCCGCTGCACGCGAAGCCGCCGCGCAGCTCATGCCAAAGCTTCAGGCCGGCTCCTGGCAGTCCAGTGAGGCGGCGCTTCAGACGATCAGCCAGCTCGCCACCAGCAAAGAAAAGGCTGACAAGGATCTCCTAGAGAAACTCGTGGGTCTGTGTGTGGCCGCCGTAGAGCGAGGCATGAAAAACCTGCCAGCACCACCTGAGCAGGAACAATTGTTCTGGGCTGCTGAATCGCTGACCGACTCACTGCTGCAAAATCTCACCGCGTTCAATGTTCAGAATGCCAGGGCGATTGTTGCTGCGGGGGAAAAAGCGCAGCCGGACCATTTAGGCTTTCGCCTGCTGCGACTGAGGCTGCACGTGGTGGACAAGAAGCGCGAAGAGCAGATCAAGCTGTCCGCCGCATTGATGGCCGAGAAGGATTTCAGCCCAAACAATCGCAATTATGTGAGAGAAGTACATGTTTGCGCCTTGCTCCGCGGCGGACCGACTTTATCCGAGGACTTTCAGCGCGCCGAGGCTGTGCTGACCCCGTGGCTGAAACATGAGCCACGGAATCTTAAAGTCCGCCTTCTTCATCTGGAGCTTTTTCAAGTGCGAAAAGACTGGCAGGCGCAGTATGCACTGGCCACAGAGCTACTCGTTGACGAGAAACTCACCAACTCGGATTACAAGTGGGTTCAGCACTGTCGCTTAGAAAGTGCGTTCAATACCGGCAAAACCCAAGAGCTGAACCAGCAGGACTGGAATTTCATGCTGGAACAAATCATAGGCGGCACCGGCCTGATGCATCTGATCAAAGAGCACGGCCAGCTTTTACTCGGCATCGCCTTTGGTATCGGCTGGCTGTGGTTATTCATCGTCGCCTTCATCACACGCTGCGTGCGCGCCAAGCCCCCCGGCTTCTGGATGACGATGCTCTGGTCCACCATTCCCCTTTATGCCGGCACGGTGATCGTGACTCCACAGATATTTTGCATCACGTTCTCGTTGCTGGGCGTGGTGTTCCTGATCTTTGCCATCACGGGTCCGAAGACACCGCTCGGCTATCTGGTGCCGCCGCAGGCTGCCACCGAATCCGGAGAAGCGCGCTGGAAGAGAGTTCTAGGCTGGTGTGTCATCGCATACCTGCTCATTCAGGCGTTCGCCCATATCTATGCATGGACCTTTGAGCGCGTCATGGGCCGTGAGCTCGAGTCGCAGTTAGTCGCCAAGCTCATGCGCACAGACAGTCTCGACGGCCTCTTCAGCATCGTGCTGGCTGGCGGTATCTTTGTGCCACTTCTGGAGGAAGTCGTCTTTCGCGGTATGCTGCAGGACTGGGTGGCACGGCGGCTGCCCGCCGGCTGGTGCGTGCTCCTTGTTTCCAGCTTGTTTGGTCTCCTTCACGGCATTGAAATGGCCATCCCCATCGCCCTTTTCGGTGTGCTGCTCTCCCTTTTACGCATTCGCTATCGCAGTCTTTGGCCAGCCATCGCTCTGCATGCCCTGAACAACTCCGTGCTCATCATTGCCCTGTATTTGGATCCCACCTCCGCCCACCTATGAAAAAACTCGCCCTGCTCCTCCTGTCGTCATTCCTCATTCCGCTTTCCGCTTTCGTCATTCGCTGCGGAGCCGGGCCCGAACATCCTCTGGGTTGTCAGCGAGGGCAACAGCCCCTATCTCGGCTGCTATGGTGACAAACTCGCCGCTGGAGGACTGCGCTATCACAACGCCTTCGCCACTTCGCCCGTGTGTTCGGCAGCACGCACGACGCTGATCTGATCACCGGCATGAACGGCTGCGGGCTTGGCGTGCATCTTCACCGCAGCAGCGTGGCCATACCTGAGCAGTTCAAGCTTTACCCGGAAGTGCTGCGAGCCGCGGGCTACTACTGCACGACTTTCTGAGCAGGAGTGAGCCGTTTCACCGGCTGCCTTCCACCGCGATCAGCTCATCGAGTTTGGCAATGAGTTCCTTCGTCTTCTCCGGGTTCTTCGCGCTGAGGTCGTTTTCTTCCGCGGGATCGTCCGGGAGGAAGTAGAGCGCGTGCAATCCGACTGCGTCCTTGTGACTCTTCGCCGAGACTGTCGCCTGTGATTTGCCCTTCATCTTGCGTCGCACGAGCTTCCAGTCGCCCATGCGCAGGCCGAAGTTCGTGCCGTTGTTGTCCTGCTGGAGCAAATGATCGCGGCCCTTCGCGCCGGATTCGCCGAGCAGGGCCGGGAGGACGTTGAAACTGTCGCGGCAGGCTTTGTCTGGCAAGGTGGTGCCAGTGAGCGCGGCGAGGCTCGCCGCCAGATCGATGGTGCAGACGACTTCGTCGGAGACACCGGGCTTCACGCGATCTTTCCAGCGGGTGATGAATGGCGTGCGCGTGCCGCCTTCGAGCACGCTGTATTTGCCGCCGCTGAACGGCCCTGCGGGAGTGTGCGTGCCGAGTTTCTCGACCGCACCGTCTTTGTAGCCGTCGTCGAGCACGGGGCCGTTGTCGGAGCAGAGCACGATGAGCGTGTTCTCGGCCAGATTGAGGCGGTCGAGAGTTTTCATGACCTCGCCCACGCACCAGTCGAACTCGACGATCGCGTCGCCGCGATAGCCGAGCGTCGTCTTGCCCTGGAAACGCTCATGCGGCAT
>DAORHS010000695.1:0-3055 GCA_035438165.1 Prosthecobacter sp. | reverse complement strand
GTCCTGAACGATGTAATGGCAGTTAACGCCCGTGCCACGCGTGGCGCGCTGCACCCATTCGCGCTCGCTGTAAGGGTCCGCGTAGTCCTGCGTGAAGCCGTGAATCTGCGGATGAAACTTTGTGACGTAGTGAATCAGCGCGGACGAATCCACCCCGCCAGACACATTCACGCCCACGGGCACGTCGCTGATGAGGTGGCGCTTCACCACCGTGGCCAGCAGATGATCGAGTTCGTCGAGCAGATCGTCGTCGTCACGCTTGGCACGGCCTGCCACGCGCGCGGCCACATCATACCAGCGGCTGATCCGGAAGGACGCGGGATCATCCAGCCGCGCATGCACGCAGCAGCCCGCCTCCAGGCGGCTCACACCTTGAAAGAATGTCGCCGTGCCGATCTCATACGAGCCGGTGGCAAGGTAAGTCTTGATCGTGTCGTGATCCGGCGCGGCACTTCCCAGCAGGCGCAGCAAGGGAGGAATCTCGCTCGCAAAAAACCACTGCCCGTCCCGGCACACATGATAGAAAGGCTTGATGCCAAAACGGTCGCGCGCAGCGAAGATCGTGCGCTCTTTGCGGTCATAAACCGCGAAGGCGAACATGCCGTTGAGGTGATCCAGCATCTTCTCGCGCATGGCTGCGAACAACTCGACCAGCACCTCGGTGTCGCCATCCGTGCGCCAGGCGCGTCCAGGCAGCAGCTCTCGCAGCTCGCGATAATTGAAGACCTCGCCGTTGAAGATGATCAGGTAGCGTCCGCAGGCGGAGGCCATCGGCTGGTTGGCGCGGTCGTTGAGGTCGAGAATCTTCAGGCGCTTGTGTCCGAGCACGCAGCGGTCACCTTCCAGAAACTCCAGACGCCCGGCGTCCGGCCCGCGATGGTTCATGAGGTCGAGCGCCCGACGGCAGAGGTCCTGGTCCAAGGTTTTTTGCAGGCTCAGCCCGCCTAGAATGCCGCACATGCTGGAGATCGTTAAAGGTGCGCCAGACTGGCGGCAAAGCCCTGCGTCCGCAACCCGAAACGAGCCGCCTGCACATGTGCCTGACGGCTTGCAAGCCCCGTGGATGACGCTACCTGTCCCACAATCATCGCTCCAGCCATCCGCCCTCCCGAATTGGACCGCACGCCTCCATTGCCAACCACCGACCAGTCGCCGGGCCTCACCGCCCGGTTTTTCCATGCAAACATCCTGGAGGCCGGCAAAAAGGCGCTGCTCTTTCCGATCGAAACGATCAGCCGCGAACTCGATTTCAAGCTCGTGCTGGCCGGCTACTGCGCAAAGCCTGGCAACCAGATCTTCCTCGGCAACCACACGGACATCTACACACTGGGCAAGCGCCTGAGTCATGGCCTCTACGTCGGCAAGAACGTCCTCAACGTGTCCCCCACCCGCCTGCGCGTGTGCTATGACGAACTGAAGCAAAACCACTTCCGCGTCATCTACCTCGACGAGGAGGGCGCGATCTTCGCCGGCGGTCCTGACGACTGGAAGGAGGACATGATCCGCAAGTTCGATCCGCGCTGGCTCAACGCCGAAGATCACGCCTGCGCCTGGGGCACCTTTCAGGAGCAGCTCTACCATGACCTGAAGCCCGCGTGTGATAAGAACATCGTGCTCACCGGCCATCCGCGTTTCAGCCTGTGCCACGAACGTTTCCTGCCGCTCTACCAGAAGGAGATCGATGATCTGAAGCAACGGCACGGGAAGTTCATCCTCGTCAGCACGAACTTCACCCGCGGCAACTTCGGCACGGGGCCGGAGTACTTTTTCAAGCGTTACCACGTCACGCCCGAGTCGCCGCTGCGCTCGCCGTTGATCGACGAGTTCGCCTACCACCATCAAAAACTGGGCATCTTCATCCGCCTGGTGAATCGGCTCAGCAATTCCTTTCCCGATCACAAGATCATCCTGCGCCCGCATCCCAGCGAGGGACATGGAATTTACCAGTCGATCCTGAACTACATCCCGCGGGCGGAAATCCAGGTGCACGGCTCGCTCACCGCGTGGCTGCGTGCGGCGGATGCGCTGATTCACTGCGGCTGCACTACCGGGATCGAGGGCTGGCTCTGCGGCACCTACGTCGTCAACTACCAGCCGCTGCACGACGAGCGCTTCGAGCGGCGCATCCCGAATCTCGTGGGCGAACGCTGCGAGGCGGAAGACGATGTCATCGCCCGGCTGGGTGACGCGCTGGCGCTCGAACATCCGCCCCACACCACCCTCACGCCCGAGTCGCTCGCACTGATGAAGAGCCTCATCGACAACGTCGAGCAGTCCACGGAGAGCTTCGAAAAGCTCGCCGCTCTGGTGGAATCCGTCGAAAACGAACTCCCGGCCGCCACGGCGCTCGGATCGCTGACCTCCTACTCACGTCGTGGGGTGCAGGAGACCATGAAGAAGTTCGTGCGCTCACGCTTCATCAGGTCGTGGAAGCCGCGCAACGCCTACCAGCATCAGCGCTTTCCCGGCCTCGATCCGGCCATCATCGAACCCAAGTTGGACTTCGTCCGCGAACTCACCGGACGCCGTCTCGTGGCGAAATATTGGAGTTCGAAGTTGATGAGTGTCACCTGCGAGTAAAGTCACCCCTTCCCTTTTTCATGAATCTCTCCCGAATCAAAATCTACGGCGCCGGCTCCATCGGCAATCATCTCGCCAACGCAGCCCGCACTCTTGGCATGAGCGTCTGCGTCGTGGACCGCGACCGCGAGGCCCTGCGCCGCATGCGCGAGGAGATCTACCCTGCCCGCTACGGCCGCTGGGACGAAAGCATCGAGCAGTTCGATGGCGACAACGATCCTGAAGGCGGCTTCGACCTTATCTGCGTCGGCACGCCACCGGCTGCGCACGTTCCTCTCGCGCTCAAGGCGCTGAAGGAAAAACCCAAGGCCATTCAGGTGGAAAAGCCGCTCTGCATGCCAGACATGGCCTCCGCTTCCGAACTGCGCCAACTGGCCCATGACAATGGCGTGAAGGTTTTCGTCGGTTACGACCACGTGGTCGGCAAATCTGCCCGTCAGGCCGTGGAAATGGTGAAGTCCGGCGTGATCGGCGA
>DAORHS010000694.1:0-3064 GCA_035438165.1 Prosthecobacter sp. | reverse complement strand
CGACTTGGAAACAACCTGCTGCTTACCAGGGCGCTGCTTGCGAGCGGCGCGGCGGCCGGGTTGTAGTCGTTCACGACAACGAATTTCGACCCGCCCGCTGCCGCAGACCGGCGGCGGGTTTTTCGTTTTCCCGACCGACCGGACCGCGGCGCCGGCAGGCCGACGCCAGCGCAAAGGAACCAACATGTTGACCCGACCCGCGACCAAGTACCGTCCGTTCCCCCCGGTCCGGCTTCCCGACCGGCAGTGGCCCAATCGCGTCCTCCAGGCGCCGCCCATCTGGTGCAGCGTCGATCTGCGCGATGGCAACCAGGCGCTCGCCGTGCCGATGAACGTGTCCCAGAAACTCGAGATGTTCGATGCGCTGGTGAAATGTGGCTTCAAGGAAATCGAAGTCGGCTTTCCCTCCGCCTCGAACACCGAGTTCGCCTTCAACCGCCGCCTCATCGAGGAAAAGCGCATTCCTGACGACGTCACGATTCAGTGCCTCGTCCAGGCGCGTGAGGACTTGATCGAGAAGACCGTCGAGTCCCTGATGGGCGCGAAGAAGGTCGTCATTCACATGTACAACTCCACCTCTCCCGCGCAGCGGAAGTATGTGTTTGGCAAAACGAAGGAGGAGATCATCCAGGTGGCCGTCAAAGGCGCGCAGATGATCAAGGACCGCCTGCATCGTCTCACCGCCGGCGGCACCCAGGTCACGTTGCAGTACTCACCCGAGAGCTTCAGCGCCACGGAAGTCGAGTTCGCGAAGGAGATCAGCGAAGCCGTGATGGACGTGTGGCAGCCCACGCCGCAGCACAAGATGATCCTGAATCTGCCGGACACCGTCGAGGTGGCCATGCCGAACGTGTATGCCGACCAGATCGAGTGGATCTGCACGAACATCAAAAATCGCGACAGCCTCATCATCAGCCTGCACACGCACAACGACCGCGGCACCGGCACCGCCGCCACCGAGCTGGGCCTGCTGGCCGGGGCCGACCGCGTCGAAGGCACGCTGTTTGGCAATGGCGAGCGCACCGGCAATCTCGACATCGTGCAGGTCGCCATGAACCTGTACATGCACGGCATCGATCCGCAGCTCGACTTCAGCGACATGAGCGGCCTCATTCACATGTACGAGCGCACCACCGGCATGACCGTGCCGCCACGCCAGCCGTATGCGGGAGAGCTCGTCTTCACCGCCTTCAGCGGCAGCCATCAGGATGCGATCAAGAAGGGCCTCTCCGGCTACGACCAGCATAAATCCATCTGGGACGTGCCCTACCTCACCATCGACCCGAACGACATCGGCCGCGAGTACCGCGAGGTCATCCGCGTGAACTCGCAGAGCGGCAAAGGCGGCGTCGCCTACCTTCTCGAAAGCGAATTCGGCATCGAGCTGCCCAAAGACATGCAGCGCGAGTTTGGCCCGCTGGCCAACGACATCGTGGACAAGCTCGGCCGCGAGGTCAGCGCCGCTGAATTGAAGGACATGTTCTGGAAGGAATACATCCAACGCGAGACGCCCTTCGCCCTGCACCACTTTCACGCCGACGGCGTCGATGGCGTGTTCACCTGCCGCTGCAGTCTGGTCAAGAATGGCCAGGAAATCGGCATCACCGGCACCGGCAACGGTCCCATCGCCGCCTTCGCGGATGCGCTCATCAAAGACGCGGGAGCATCCAAGTTCGAAGTCGCCACCTACCGCGAGCAGAGCCTCAGCAGCGGCTCCGAGGCCAGCGCGCTCGCCTTCATCCAGATCAAAACCGGCAACGGCAAAACGATCTGGGGCGCCGGCGTCGATACGAACATCGAACTCGCTTCCATCAAAGCGGTGCTGAGCGCGGTGAACCGGGCGTCCAATTAACACGTCAACGCCTCCTTCATGTCTCTCCAAATCCCCGACTACCCCTTCCAAGCATACATCTTCGACTGCGACGGCACGCTCGTGGATTCGATGCCGCTGCACTACATCGCGTGGGTGGAGGCGTTGAAGCGGCACGATGCCCCGTTTGAGTTCACCGAGGAGGTGTTTTACGCGCATGCGGGCATCAAGGAGCAGGATGTGGTGAAGATCCTGAACGCCAAGCATGGCACGAACATCGACCCCGTTAGCGTGGATGAACTGAAGATGGAAATCTTCCGCGAACGCATCCCAGAGGTGCAGACGGTGCGGCCCGTGGCGGAGTTTGCGAATTCACTGCATGGCCGTTTTCCGATGGCGGTGGCCTCGGGCAGCGAGGAACCGACCGTGCGCGGCTGCTTGGAAGCCACGGGACTGATTCACCTCTTTGAGACCATCATCACGCCGAAACTGGTGAAGCAAGGCAAGCCCGCGCCGGACATGTTCCTGCTGGCTGCGGAGCGCATGGGCATCGCGCCGGGTGAATGCCTCGTGCTGGAGGATGGCAACAGCGGTTTGGAAGCCGCCAAGGCCGCAGGCATGCAGGCGGTGTTCATTCCGCGCACGCTGCGGTGATCGAAAGGAGCGCGGAGACTCTTCTCCGTTTCATTTCTTATTCAGCCACGCCTTCCAGCACGTCACAAAGCCTTTGGCGAAATCCTGCGGCCTCGCATCGACCCAGGCGGTGATGTCCTCGGGCTTGAACCAGTCGCCGGTGGCGATTTCTTCGGGCAGGCAGCGGATGGGGCCGTCGTGCCTCGCCAGATGCAGTTCGACGAATTCGTGATCCGTGTTGTCCCCGGCTGGAATCGTGGCGGCGACTTCGGTGGCATCGACGTGGATGCCGATTTCCTCGCCCAACTCGCGCACGGCGGCGCTGGCGTAGCTTTCCCCGGCATCGAGGTGCCCGGCGGCGCTGCTGTCCCACTTCATGGGCGACACGTCCTTGAGGTGCGAACGCTGCTGCAGGTAGAGGTGGCCGCGTTTGTTGATGACGAAGACGTGAACCGCACGATGCAGCAGCTTGCGCTGGTGCACCTCGCCCCGCGTGAGCTGGCCGGTGACTTCGTTGCGCTCGTTGACCACGTCGAACATCTCGCCGGCCTTCTGTCCGGCGTCGGCCTCGTGGCGCTGCTCGTAGCAGCGGGCGATTTGAATCCATTGCGTGAGCGAGAG
>DAORHS010000693.1:0-3070 GCA_035438165.1 Prosthecobacter sp. | reverse complement strand
CCACGAACACGGGCTCGGTCACATCAGTTGCTTCGACGACAGTTCAGGTCTCCAATTCCTCTGGCGCGTCCGCCTCTTCGGCTTCATCCGGTGCCGACGATGACGGCATTCCCGACTTGTTGGAGCGTGCTCTGGGCAGTTCAACCGCCAGCGGCGTTACGCTGCCCGGTGAAGGCTTGAAGCTCGTCGCTAGCAATCAATCCGGCATTGATGCCACGCTTCTGCGGCCTGCGGGGCAAAGCGGTCTCACCTTCGCGCTCGAAAGCACCGCCGATCTCGTCACCTGGACTCCGCTCCTCGTTTCGCCCGCGGTCGTCAATCAAGGCAATGGCTGGGAGCGTGTCACCTGGGCCAATCTCCACACGCTCACGGGTCAAAGCATCGCCCGTGGAATCATCCGCCTGCGCGTCACGCAAAGTGGAGGCGAAACCGCCACCGGTGCGCCTGTGGGCTGGCAGCAGTCATCCCTGCATGCCGGGACGCAGAGCTTCGGCCTCAATCTCGTCAACGACGCCGTGTTCACCGGCGGTGTCGTCAGCGCCAGCACCACCGAAATCACGCTGGATGAGCAGGAAGAACTCCCCGCAGTCATCGACTCCAGGTTGTCCTACTACCTCGAAGTCGTCAGCGGTCCGCAGGCCGGCCATCGACTCGATCTTCAAAACATCAGCACCGCCGGCTGCGTCATCGACACGGATTCATCCAACAACACCCTTCCGGCTGCCGCCGTGGCGGATCTCACTGGCGTGCGCGTTACATTGCGTCCGCATCGTACTCTGGGGGAGGTCTTCGATCCCGCCGGCTTCCACGGTGCCAGCATTGCCGTCAGCGCCGACCAGGTGCTCTTCTACGCCCCCACCGGCTACGGCACCTGCTGGCTCTATGCGAATGGAGGCGAGCGCCGCTGGGTTTTGAGCGGTGATGCCACGCTTGCCAGCATGAATGACGTCCTCATCCCGCCCGGCGTCGGTTTGATACTGCAGCTCGTCAGCACCTCTCCTGCACCGTTCCTCACCACCGGCAGCGTGCGCACCACTCCCTTCGCCTGTGCGTTGAAGACCGGCTATAACCTCTTTGCCAACCCCTGGCCGCTCGACACCACTCCGGCCAGGACTGGAATGATCCCATCCGCCTTTGTCGCGACCACCGCCTTCGCCAGCGCCGATCAATTGCAGGTTTGGAAAGGCGACGCAAACACCACTGCCACCGGCTACATCGGCTACTGGCTCTTCCAGATGCCCGGCCAGCCCGTCCCCATCTGGATTCCCACCGGTGATGCCAGCATGCTCTCCCAAAACAACGCGGCCCTCCTCAAATCCGGCCGTGCCACCTTCATCAAAGCCCAGCCCAAGACCGACCGCCCCGTCTGGATCATCCCGCCGCCGTGAATGAAGATGACCGTGAATGCAAGCACTGTGATTCATGGGAAACGCCGGGCGGGAATCTGGATGAAGAGCAGTCTGGCCGTACCCATCGCGTGCTTGATTGACGCTTCGCAGGTTCAAGGCATCTTTGGATGGTTTCCCCCATGCATTCACCTGACACGCCCCCTTATGGCATCGCACTGGCTGAATGTGTGGCCTCCAAGCTCGAGCGAGGATGCTGTGTGACGGATCATCACCGCGATTTCTGCGGGATGGGACTGTGGTTCATCGACGGGCACTATTGTTACGATGAATCATGGGACGGGCAGCCGCCTCCGCTGACGGACATGCTCAAGCCAAACAGCCGCGGAGGCCGTGTTTTCTCGACGCGGCATGAGTTTGTCGAGTGGCTCGCGGTTCAGTCGGATCACAGCCTGGCGGGTTTTGACAAGGATGCCTGGTTTCATCAAAATGGCACCCTTACACGCGCACGATTGCGCCGGGAACTGGGCTGTTGAGGGCCGGTGTGTTGTTCACCCCGCCGGAGCTTCGGCGGCGATGAGGGAGGTGCGGCAGAGGCGGGCGTACAGGCCGTCCTGCGCGATGAGTTCGTCGTGGCTGCCCTGCTCAATGATGCGGCCGTGGTCGAGAACGTAGATGCGGTCGGCATTGCGCACGGTGCTGAGGCGGTGGGCGATGACGAAACTCGTGCGGTGGGCCATGAGGTGTTCCAGAGCCTCCTGAATCTGGCGCTCGGTCTCGGTATCGACGCTGGCGGTGGCTTCATCGAGCAGGAGGATGGGCGGATTGCGCAGCAGGGCGCGGGCGATGCTGATGCGCTGCTTTTCACCGACGCTGAGTTTCACGCCGGTGTCACCGACGTGGGTGTCGAGCAGATCGGGCAGGCGTTTGACGAAGGCGTCGGCATTCGCGCTCTGCAAGGCCTCCCAAAGCTGCGCATCCGTGGCGTCGCGACGGCCGATGACGAGGTTCTCGCGCACGGTGCCGTTGAAGAGGAAGCTCTCCTGCGTGACGTAGCCGATGTGACGACGCAGCCAGGCTTTGTTGAGTTCATGAACGGGGGCGCCGTCGATCGTGATGACGCCTTCATCGTACTCGTAGAATCGCGTGAGGAGGTTGATGAGCGTGGATTTGCCCGCACCGGTGGGACCGACGAGGGCGATGGTTTGACCGGGGTGGGCATCCAGCGAGACGCCGTGCACGGTGGGTGTTTTACCCGCGTAGCTGAAGCCGACGTTTTCATAGCGCACATGGCCGGTGATGGAGGGCAGCTCGCGCCCGCCGGTGGTGTCGGCCTCGGGTTCGGCGTCGAGGATGTCGAACACGCGCTCGCCGGCCGCGCGACCGGCCTGCAGGATCTGATTGAGCTGGTGCAGGCTTTCGATGGGGTCGTAGAAGAACTTGAGCAGGAGGAGGAAGGCGGTGAGGTCGCCGGTTTGAATTCTGCCCGCCATGAGCTGGCGTGCGCCGACCCAGAGCACGATGACCATGCCGATGCTGGTGAGGAAATGCATGCCGGGGCGGTAGATGGCCCAGATGCGCATGACGTGCAGCGTGGCGCGGCGCAGGGCGTCGCTGGCGCGGTTGAAGCGGGCGTGCTCCTCGCGCTCCATGGCATAGGCCTTGATCTGCCGCATGCCGGAGACGTTGTCCTGCAGCAGTGAGTTCATGGCGCTGCTGGCCTT
>DAORHS010000692.1:0-3077 GCA_035438165.1 Prosthecobacter sp. | reverse complement strand
ATTTCCAATTTGAAACGGCGGTGCTGCAGGTGGCCTACGGTTTCAAGAAGGCGTGGTATGAGCTGCGGCTGGTGGATGAGCGCATCCGCGTGAACCAGGAGATGGTGACGCTGCTGGAAGACCTCGAAAAGCAGGCGCAATCGCTCACGGAGGTGGGCAAGGGCACGTTGCAGGATCTGCTGCGCACGCAGATGGAAAAAGAGCGGCTGCAAACCGAGCTGTCCAATCTGCGCGACTCGCGGCAGTGGTTCGTGACGCAGTTCATGGCCGCGCTCGGACTCAGCTCGGGTGATCCGACACCACCACTGCCCCGGGCGCTGCAATCCTCCCCGCTCTCCACCAGTGGCGACCGGATTCTCGCAACGGCGCTGGCGCGGAATCCACGACTGAAAGCCATGGAAGCCGATGTGCGGCGTGCGGAAGCCTCCATCACTCAGGCGCAGCGCACACGCATCCCTGATTTCGCGCTGGGAGTGATGGCCGATGTCAAGGCGTCTCCCGTCATGGTGCGTCCCTTGGGTGGAATGACTCTGCCCATCTGGCGTGACAAGATCGCGGCGGAGATCGCGGGCGCACGCCATCTGGAAGGCGCATCGAAAGCCCGGCTGTCCAATGAACGTCTCACGCTGACCGTGGAGGTGGCGATGAAGAGCTACCAGTATCGCGAAAGCACCCGGCTGCTGGCGCTGCTGCAAAACAGCCTGCTGCCAAAGGCGAAGCAGTCGCTCGATGTGGCGCGCTCGGGCTATTCCACCGGCGGGACGGATTTCATCAACCTGATCGATGCCCAGCGCACGCTGCTGGAGTTCCGCCTGGCCGAGGTCGAGGCACGCATCAAGCGCGAGCTGGCGCTGGCCGATCTGTCACTGCAAGTCATGGGCGTGCCGCCGTCGGGCGCTCCTTTTCTCGATCCATCCAGGAGGTAACATCATGTCCGCTTCATCCATCCATCGCATCCTGCTCGCCAGCATCGCGGCGGCTCTCGTGTTTGTCAGCTTGAGTTGCGATGATGACGGAGCGCCTGCTCCAGCGGGTCAGGTCTGGACCTGCTCCATGCATCCGCAGGTGCGGCTGCCAAAGTCGGGCAAGTGCCCCATCTGCGAGATGCCGCTGATCCTCACCAAAGCCACGGCACCAACGCCAAAGAAGGAAGGTCAGACGAGCCCGGAGCCGGAGGCCAGGCTCACGCTTTCCGAGCACGCCCGCGCCATGGCGAGCGTGGAAACCGTGCCCGTGCAGCGCCGCCAGATCACGCATGAAATTCGCGCGGTCGGCAAGGTTCAGTACAATGAGTCCGCGCTCGCGGTGATCAACAGCCGCGTCGAGGGCTACATCGAAAAGCTCTATGTGGACTTCACCGGAGTGCAGGTGAAGAAGGGCGATCATCTGGTGGAGATCTACAGCCCTGACCTCGTCCTCGCGCAGAAGGAACTGCTCGTCGGTCTCGAAGGTCCGGCCAACAACGCCTTGATCGAGGCTTCGAAGCTGAAACTGCTGCGCTGGGGACTGACGCAGGAGCAGGTGGATGATCTGGTGCAGAAGCGCAAGGTCAGCGAGCGCGTCACTTTGTTCTCGCCCATCAACGGCACCGTCACCGAGCGCATGGCGGTGCAGCAGGCCATGGTGAAAAGCGGCGAGATGCTCTACAAGCTCGCGAACCTGGAGTCCCTGTGGGTCTATCTCGACATCTACGAGTCCGAGCTGGGCTGGGTGCAGCAGGGACAGGATGTCACGATCCAGGCGGAGGCTTATCCCAGCGAATCGTTCACCGGCCGCATCTGGTTCATCAATCCCGTGCTCACGGAGGAAAGCCGTACCGTGAAAGTGCTCGTGAACATCGCCAACACCGATCAAAAGCTGAAGCCCGGCATGTTTGTCAGCGCCATGATTCGTGTGCCGGTGCTGGCGGATGGCAAAGCCGCGCCGACGGGCCTCGGCGGCCAGTTCACATGCCAGATGCATCCGCAGATTCTACAGGCTCAGGCGGGCGCATGTCCGCGCTGCGGCATGGCGCTGACCGTGATCCCTGGCGGCAAAACCAAGCCCACCGACGCCGAATTGAGCGTGCTGGCCGTGCCCATCGCCGCCGTGCTCGACAGCGGCACGCGCAAGCTCGTGTATGTGGAGCATGCTCAAGGCGAGTTCATGCCGATGGAGGCAAAGCTCGGCCCGCGTGCTGGAGATTTTTATCCCGTGCTCGCCGGCTTGAAGGAAGGCGAGAAGGTGGCGGTGCGCGGCAATTTCCTGCTCGACAGCCAGTTTCAAATCCAGGGGCTGCCCAGCTTGTTTTACGCGAAGGGCCAGGCTCCCGCCGCAGGCCATCAACACGGTGCCACCCCTGAGTCAAAGCCCGCCGTTGCACCTGCCGCAGCGGCAGGCCATGAGGGCCACGCCGCGCCGAAACCTGTCGAGCACAAGCACTAGGCCATGACCACCGCTCTCATTCGCTGGTGCCTGAAGAACGGCTTCCTGGTCGTTCTTTTCATGCTCGCACTGCTCGGCGGCGGCTACTACGCGGTGCAAAACATGCCGGTGGATGCCATCCCCGACATTGGCGAGAAGCAGGTCATCGTCTTTGCCGACTGGCCGGGCCGTTCGCCACAGGACGTGGACAATCAGGTCACCTATCCGCTCACCACGAGCCTCACTGGTACGCCTGGTGTGAAGACCATCCGCAGCATGTCGGGGTTCGGCTTCTCGATGGTCTTCGTCATTTTCAAAGACGACGTGGACTACTACTGGGCGCGCTCAAGGGTGCTGGAGCGCATGAACGTGGCGCAGCAGCGGATGCCGAAAGAAGTGGTCCCCGTGCTGGGTCCCGATGCCACGGCGCTCGGCCAGGTCTTTTGGTACACCGTGGAGGGCGAGGGCTTCGATCTCGCCGAACTGCGCAGCATCCAGGACTGGTATCTGCGCTATCAGCTGACTGCCTTCGAAGGCGTGAGCGAGGTGGCGAGCATCGGCGGCTTCGTGAAGCAGTACCAGATCGACCTGTATCCCGACAAGCTGCGCGCGCATCTTGTTACGCTGTTTGATGTGTATGAGGCCGTGCGGAAGGCGAACATCGACGTCGGCGC
>DAORHS010000691.1:0-3079 GCA_035438165.1 Prosthecobacter sp. | reverse complement strand
TCACCTTTTTCTCCCGGCTGTTGGCCGTCTTTGCCTTCGCCGGGTTGCTTGCCGCTTTGAGCGCTCTTCGGATCTTGGGGCTGGCCTTGGCCCTGTCCCTTTTCGCCGGGCTTCTGGCCTTGTTGACCTTCTCCGGGCTTTTGGCCTGCTTCAGCCATTTTGGGGTCTTGCGGTTCACCCTGGCCTTTGCCCTTGGGATCGCCGTCCTTGCCGGGTTGCTGGCTCTTTTCGGCAGTCTTGGCGTCTTGAGCCTCACCTTTGCCTTGTTCGCCGGGTTTCTGGCCTTTCGCGTCGGACTTTTCGGACGTGTCAGACTGATCCGACTTCGCCGATGCCTGCCGGGCGCCTTTTTGCCCCTCCTGACCGTTCTCCCCGCCCTCCTGCTCCTGCGCCTCCTTGATCAGTTTATCCAGCTCGTTCTTCGCCACACGCAGCGCTTCGCTTTCGCTGCCTAGCACGCTCTCCGCCGCCTTCTCGACGCCCTTCTGCAGTTCCGCCACGGCATTCGCTGCTTTGCGTTCGGCTTCCTTCGCGTCGGCGGCGCTGCCATAGCGGAGCTGGTCGCGGGTTTCTTGGAGGTTCTCTTCCAAGCCGCTGGTCTGCGCCTTGCGAACAGCATCGTAGAGGTTCCGATGCAGCAGCGGTTCGCTCTGCTCGGCCTGCTCGCTGAGTTCACGCATGCCGTTGAGAAGCTTTTCGACGTTCTCCTGCTGCTCGGTCACCTGACGCGCCTGCGCCTGGTTTTGCAAACTCTGCGCGATGTCGCTGTCGGCAGGCTTCTGATTTTCGAGCGCCTCGCTGATCTTCTTCTGCGTTTCGGCCGCCTCCCTCGCCTGCTGGCGAAGCTGCTTCACCTCCTCGGCAAATTTCTTGCTCGTCTTCTGCCTGAAATCTTCCTGCATCTGCTCCAGCTCGCGCTGGGCGCGCGTGGCGGAGTTCGCGGCGTCGGCGAGTTTCTCCTCTTTCAACTGCTCGGCGGCCTCGTTGACCTTTTCACGCGTTTGATCGAGCTGCTCCTTGGCCTCGGCCATGTTCTGCGCGTTCTCGGGCTTCTCCATGCGGTCTTTGAGATCATCGAGATCTCGAAGAAGCTGCTCCTGCTCGGCCTGAAGACGCTTGAGCTGGTTGTCGAGTTCTTCCTTCTCCTCGTCCGTCTTCGCCTGAGCGATCTGGTTTTGCAGCTCCTTCATCTTCTCCGCCAGCGCCTCCTGACGGCGGGCGAGTTCCTTCAATCGATTCAGCACCTGCAGATTCTCCTGCTGCTCAGCGGTCTGCTCCTCGGTGGCGGCCTTCTCCTCTTCGTAACGCTGCTCCTGCTGCTTCAGCTCGAGATCCATGAGCTGGTTCTTGTTGGCCTGCTGACCAGCACCGGGTTGCGGCGGGCTGTTTTGCCGCATGACCTGATGCTCGCGGCTCTGCGCCCGATGCAGCCATTCCAGCGCGCTCTGCTCATACGTGAGAGCCTGGTTCAAAGGCGAACGCTTCTTCTCCTCCGACGCCTGCTGCAGCGGATCGAGCGCGTCCTTCATGCTCTTCCAGGCTTCCGTGAGCGCATTCTTCGCCTCGGCGTCCTCGACCTTTTCCATCGCCTCCTTGGTTTGTTCCAACGCAAGGCCCTGCGATTGATGCACGACATCCACATCCGGCGCGGCGGCTTCCATCACGCGACCGGCATTCGTGTCGCGAATGATGCGCCACGTCGCATTGACGATCTGCTTCTGCAACTCAACGAGCTTGTCGCTCTCGGCTTTCTGCTTCGGTTCTCCCGGCTCCGAGGGCGGCGCTTCCATCTCGCGGAAGATGTCTTCAAAGTGGCGCACGTCGGCAAAGAACATGTCGCTCATCGCCCGTCGCACCTCGCCCTTCGGCCCCGTGTCCTCGGCCCAGAGGTAGTAGCTCACCAACTGCCGCGGCTGCGCGTTTTCTTTTTCAAGCGTCAGCTCGGCGCGCACGTCCTGTTTCTTCAGCGGTTCGGTGATGGGATGCTTGAACAGGATCTCCTTGCTGTTGCCATTGATGCTGAAGACCGCGCCCGACTTCGTCACACCAAGATCGTCGGAGACCTTGGCTTCGACGGGCAGCTCCTGAAGACTCGACACCTGCAAGTCGCGTTTCGGAAAGACGACCTCGATCTTCGCGAGGCCGTTGGATTGCACCGTCACCTTGAACCACGGCGGGTTCTTGTTCGCGCGATCCGCTTCATCCACGAGATGCAGACGATACTTCTGCGACTTCTCGGCCGTGAACACACCTTCGAGAACGGTTGGATCTTCGCTCGAGGGCGTCAGCGGGATGATGGTCTTGTCTTCGCCGAAGAGTTCGGCGGCGGTGAGATGCGGAGAGAACGGATCGGACTTCGAAGTCACCTCGGCGATCAGCGGTTTGTTGACCTTGATCTTCCAGGCGATCTTTGAGCCTTCGAGCGCGGTGACCTTTTGCGTGTTCTTCGTCTCCTTGGCGGGAAGCTTCGTGTATTCCGGCGGCGTCACGATGACATCCGCACGAACCAGCGCCGGATAATCGAACACGGTGATCATGTGCTCCTTCGACTTCTGATTCGCAAACTCGACGTGGTATTTCGAGTCGGCATCGACCTTGCTGATGAGACCGCCATAAACCTGCTCATCCACCGTGAGCCGCATCGGCAGGCGATCACGGATTTTGCCATCCGGCTCGCTGACAATGAGCATGGCATCGGCGGGCACGGGCCCATTGAAACGCGCCTCGATGATAAGCCGCGAGCCGCGTTCTACTTCGGCGTCGCCGGGAGTCAGCGTGGCTTCAAACGCGGTAGGTTTCGATGGCGTCTCGGTGGCTTGCTGAGCGATCTGGGACTTCTGATCCGGCGTATTGAGACGCAGCGCGACATCGGTGGCGACGAACGCAATCACCGCCAGCCACGCGGCGGCCAGCGCACGTGTGTAAGGCTTGTTGGCGACGGTGACCGGCCAATTCTGCGTGGCGGCGCGTGCCAGTGCATGATCGATCAGGCGCTCATGCAGGAAGCCGGTCGGTTCATCGGCTTGTGGCTCATGCTCGATGGCCGTGAGCAGCAGCGCGTCGGGCGAAGGATGCTTTT
>DAORHS010000690.1:0-3085 GCA_035438165.1 Prosthecobacter sp. | reverse complement strand
CATCGTCATCAGCGCGCCCTTGGACATGGAATAGGCGAGCATGTTGGCCTGGCCACAGTGGGCGAGCACGGAGCCGATGTTGGGAACGACGCCGGTGTTTTTCTTCAGTTCGGGCAGCAAGGCGCGGATGAGCAGCATCGGTGCACGGGCGTTCACGGCCATCATGCGGTCAAAAAAGGCCGCGTCCGTCGTGTCGATGCGTCCGCGGATGGTGAGCGCGGCGTTGTTCACCAGCGCATCGACCTTGCCAAAGGCCGCGATGGCCTCGCCGGCGAGTTTCTCGGGATACGCCGGATCTTCAAGGCTGCCCTGGCAAAAAGCGGCCTTGTCTGCGCCGAGTTCGTTCCGCAAGGCCTCGCCGCGTGCCGCATCACGGCCATGCAGGATGACTTTAGCGCCTTCCTGGATGAAACGACGCGCCATGAATTCGCCGATGCCGGTGGTGCTGCCGGTGATGAGGATGACCTGGTCTTGAAGTCGCATGTTCGTCGCGGGTGGGGTTGGGGAGCCGTTTCTATGGCGAGCCTGCGGCGATGCTCAAGGCCGCACCTCCAGCAATTTCCGCATGCCGTCCATGAGCACCTTTTCCACCTGCGGCGCCACACGCGAGACGATCCCCGTTTCGTAGCCGCCCTGACCATACGCAACCTCGGTACCGATGTAGCCCGTGCCATAGTCGCCGTAGGCCGCCATGGCAACGAACTCGCCCGGACGCATCTGCTGCGCGGCGAGCTGATACTCCACAAACAGCTCGCCGGGCATGTGCAGCACACGCGCGGGGCCGAGCCGGAGGCAGTTCAGCGGAATCCGATGCCCGCCGCGTGTACGACGCAGGAAGGTCAGGTCGCGTGCGGCGCGAATGCGATCCGGGAGTTTCTGCGACTGATCATCGATCTTCTTGAGCAGCGCGTCTTCGACCAGCGTGTCGCGCACCGGCATGGAAACGGGCTCGACGGTCCACTTCACGTCTGCTGCCGTGACTGCATGCTTCGTTTGTGATTCCCACGCCAGCTTCATGCCATCGGCAAGCCGTTGTGCGAGTACGGGGCGGTTGTCCTTGGCTCCGTCGTTGTACTTGCCTGCTGCCACGTTGCCGCCCGCGCCATCGAAATGAATGCACGCCACGCCCGGCAGGGCTTCAGCACGCATCTCACGCGCCATGCCGACGAAGTCCCAGTTCACCGAACCCTGGCCGTAGTAGCTCTGCGGGTGCGTGGCGTAGTAAGTGATCACAGCGACCGGCGTTTCGCCGTTCCAAAACGAGATCAGGCGCATCAGCGGATCGATCGTCCCCTCCGGTGCTTCACGCGCAGCGGGATTCTTCCCGCCCGAGCTCTGGCGTTGCAGGATGACTTTCCCAAGCGGCCCGAGGATACGGCGATTCGAGGCCACCTGCTCCACCTTGCCGACACCCAGACCGATCTGCGTGACCGCCTTCGCCTTGGAAAGTGAATCCTTCACACCCGCCATGAGCCGTTGCATCACTTCGCGGTCGAAGGCGGCGGTCGAAAAGACTCCGCCCAGCCCGTGCTCCTTGAGGAGACTCTCCGTGCCGAGATCGCTGCCCGGCGCGTCGTGCTGATGCAGCGTGTGCACCGTCACACGATCCACCGACGTGCCCGCGCCTTCGGCCAGGGCTTTCCGAAACGTGTCATGTCCCTGATTGCCGATGCCCACCCAGTCGAATGCGCAGAGCACGATTGGATCGCCAGCTCCCAGCAGTACCACACCACGCGCCGTGAGAGGCGTGACGATCTCCTTCACCGGTTTCACCGCGCCATTGCAAAGCGGTGAGCCAAGCGGCGGCGTGGCATCCACGTTGAACGTGGCGACTTTCAACTCCGCGGCAGGCAACAGGGTTAACGAGCCGGAGAGGAGGAGGCAGACGAAATATTTCGTGGTCATGACGGCGGACGTGAGATTACGGCCCCGGCGGAGGCGATTTCTCCAATGCTCGAAGAACGGCCCGCAGGATGAACACATCGTTCTTCGGCGACTTCTGATTCTCCTCGGACCAGCGGTCGTAGCCGAGTTCCTTGAAGGCGACGTTGTCCTCGTGGTCGAATGCCCTCAGGACATCGCGGATGAAGCGCCAGCCGGTGAGGCGCAGGTCTTTGAGCACCGGGGTGCCATCGGCATAGGTCATGGCTTTCAAAGGTGCGAGCGCAGGTGAATCCGGGATCTCGCCGGTCGCATCGGTCCGTCGGGCGAGCGGATTCCAGAAGTGCTCGGAGGCATCGTAGGTCCTCGCGGAGAGCTCCGCGCATTGCGTCTGAGACAACGGCCATGCTGAAAGCACTCGCGCCGGCCCCAGGTCGCCAACTCCCAGGCCGCGTTCCGACCAGCGTGCCGTGCCTTCGGTGAACCAGCGGTTCTTGAAGTAAGTCGTGCTGTTCTGGATCAGATGGAAGAACTCGTGGGCGGGTGTGAGATTGGCCGACGCCCTGACGGATGTCGCCACATTGAAGCAGATGCTCACCGTGCCCTTCGGATCGCCGGAATGGTTGAAATGCTGGAGTTCGTCATAAGTCACGCCGTTGGCCTTCAGCAGGTCCTTGTGACGGAAATGAATGTCCAGATAGGCGGCTGTGCGAAACCGCTCGGTCGAAAACGGATCCGGAAAGCCCAGCACATCGACAAACAATGTTTGCGCGGCCTGCGTCTGCGTCAGCACGTCCTCCACGGCATCCGGAACGCCGTTTCGATTCACATCCGCCGCATCGACCGCGTGCTGTCCCTCCATGTGATAAAACAACCGGATCCTGCCCGCCTGATGCACATGCTGAACCGGCCGGGCCTCCTGCGCATGCACCAGCGGCACAAACAGCGCCGCAGCCAAGATCATCCATTCGACATTCCTCATTCGGGTTTCCTCCTTTCGCCGTCAGGCGAGCACCCCTTTCACCACCCTGCCATGCACATCCGTGAGGCGGTAGTCGCGGCCTTGGAAACGGTAGGTGAGCCGTTCGTGATCGAGTCCGAGCTGATGCAGCAGCGTGGCGTTCAAATCATGCACGTGCACCGGATCGCGGGCGATGTTGAAGCAGAAATCGTCCGTCTCACCGAACTGCACGCCCGGTTTGAT
>DAORHS010000689.1:0-3095 GCA_035438165.1 Prosthecobacter sp. | reverse complement strand
GACCTTGGTTGCTCTGGGCCGGGTGGAGGTGGATGCGGCCCATGTTCGTGGCGTCGAAGATCCCGCCCTGTCCGCCGAGCAGCGGTCCGACCTTCAGCGCGATGTCTGGGAACGTCTTCATGCCATCCTCGGCGAAGCGCCGGTCAATGTGCTGGTGCGCGATGTCATGGGCCTGCCTGCCACGGAGTTTCTGCACACGGCGGATCAGCAAAGATCCGGCCTGATCGTGGTCGGGACGCATCAGCGCCACGGCTGGCGGCGGCTGACAGGGCCTTCGTTCTCCCGCAACGTGCTGACTCATGTCTTGACCAATGTTTTCTGCGTGCCCGCCACCGCAGCCTCGACGAATCTGCAAATACCCACGATTCGCCGCGTGCTCCTGGCCACGGACTTTTCCCCGGCCTGCACCGAGGCGCTCCGCCATGGTCACAGCCTGCTTCCCTCCGGCGGTTCGCTTCATCTCCTGCATGTCTGTCATCAACCCGCGTCCGGCGTCGATCCTGTGGCCGCCACCGAGGTGTATTTTGACCACGGCATCGACACGGCCGCGGCGAAAAAAGATGCGGAGGAAAAGCTGGCGTCGCTTCCGTCCGCCCTGCTGGCCGTTCCCGGCGTAATCGTCTCGTCCGAGGTGCTCGTTCATCATGACATCGCCGCGGCCATTTGTGACGCCGCCGTTCGTTTTGAAGCGGATGTCATCTGCATGGGCACCAAAGGGCATTCACGTGCCGGTGTTGCCCTGCTCGGCTCGACCGTGCAGGCGGTGCTTGCCCGATCGCACAAGCCTGTCTTTGTGGTCACGCCACCGCTTGCCTGAATCCGCCTCACATCCTGCGGCCACACGATCTGCCCTTCTTTCGCCAAGTCACGCCGAGCATGCACGCGCTCGCATGACATCCTATCTTATGAGCACCACACCTCAGTTCATCCGCTGGTTCGCCGACATCTCCATTGGCGACATTCCCCTTGTGGGCGGCAAGAACGCCTCGCTTGGCGAAATGTTCCATGAGCTGAGTTCCCAAGGTGTCAAGGTGCCCGATGGTTTCGCCGTCACCGCAGAAGGCTACCGCCATTTCCTGCGCAGCACCGGCCTTGAGGCGCGCATTCGCGAGATTCTCAGTACGCTGGACACTGGGGACATGGACAATCTGCAGCGTCGTGGGAGCGAGGTGCGCCATGCCATTCTCGCCACGCCGATGCCGCGAGATCTGGAGGACGAAATGCTCGCCGCCTATGCGCAGCTCAGCGGTGCTCAAACAACGCCGCTCGATGTCGCGGTGCGCAGCAGCGCCACGGCGGAAGATCTGCCGGATGCCAGCTTTGCCGGCCAGCAGGAGACCTATTTGAACGTGCAGGGCGGTGCCTCGCTGCTGGAGCACTGCCGCCGTTCGTTTGCCTCGCTCTTCACCGACCGCGCGATCTCCTACCGCGTGGACAAGGGCTTCGATCACTCGCTCATCGCGTTGTCCATCGGCGTGCAGCGCATGGTGCGTTCGGACCTTGGCTCGGCGGGCGTCATGTTCACACTGGACACCGAAACCGGCTTCAGCGACGCCGTTCTCATCAACGCCGCCTACGGTCTCGGTGAAAACGTCGTGCTCGGCTCGGTGAATCCTGATGAGTACTATGTGTTCAAGCCGACACTGAAGCTGGGTTTCAAACCGGTGTTGCAGAAACGAGTTGGCTCGAAGGAGTTCAAACTCATCTACGACACCGGTGGCAGTCGCATGGTGAAGAACGTGCCCGTCCCATCCGGTGATCGCGCGCGCTTTGCGCTCAGTGATGACGACATCCTGCAACTCGCGCGCTGGGCCTGCATCATCGAGGACCATTATTCAGCGAAACGCGGGCACCCGATGCCGATGGACATCGAGTGGGCCAAGGATGGTCGCACGGGCGAGTTGTTCATCGTTCAAGCCCGGCCAGAAACCGTGCAGGCGCAGAAAAATCGCGATGTCATCCAGACCTTTAAGCTCAAGGAGCGCAGCCAGGTGCTCATCACCGGACGCAGCGTCGGCGAGAAGATCGCCACCGGTCCGGTGCGCGTCGTGAAGAGCGTCGAGTTCCTGCGCGAGTTCCGCGAAGGCGACATCCTCGTCGCTGATAAAACAGATCCCGATTGGGAACCCGTGATGAAGAAGGCCGCCGCCATCATCACCAACCGTGGCGGACGCACCTGCCACGCCGCCATTGTCAGCCGTGAACTCGGTGTGCCTGCCATCGTCGGCACCGAGCACGGCACCGAAGTGCTCAAGGAAGGCCAGATCGTCACCATCTCCTGCGCTGAAGGCGACACCGGCATCGTCTATGATGGCCGTCTCGCCTTTGATGTGCAGCAGACCAACATCAAAGACCTGCAACGCCCGCACACCAAGGTCATGCTCAATCTCGCCAATCCTGAGCAAGCCTTCGCCCTCTCCTTCCTGCCCAATGACGGCGTCGGCCTCGCGCGCATGGAGTTCATCATCAACACCTACATCAAAGTCCATCCGCTGGCTTTGCTCGACTTCGACAAGCTCACGGACCCGGTCGCCAAAGCCGAGATCGAAAAGCTCACCAGCGGCTACACGGACAAGCCGCAGTTCTTTGTCGATCGTCTCGCCCAAGGCATCGCCATGTTGGCGGCGGCGTTTTATCCGAAAGACGTGATCCTGCGCCTCAGCGACTTCAAATCGAACGAGTACGCCAATCTCATCGGCGGCAGGCAGTTCGAGCCGGTCGAGGAAAATCCGATGATCGGCTTTCGGGGGGCTTCGCGCTACTACCACCCGCGCTATCAGGCCGGTTTCGCACTCGAATGCCAGGCCGTGCGCCGTGTGCGCGAGGACATGGGTCTCACGAACTTGAAGGTGATGATCCCGTTCTGCCGCACCGTCGAGGAAGGCCTGCGTGTGCAGGCTGAGATGGAGAAGAACGGCCTCAAGCGCGGCGTCAATGGCCTGGAGATTTACGTCATGTGTGAGATCCCGAGCAATGTCGTGCTTGCCGCCGAGTTTGCCGAGATCTTCGACGGTTTCAGCATCGGCTCCAACGACCTCACCCAGCTCATCCTCGGCGTTGATCGCGACAGCGAGATTGTCGCACCCATCTTCAAT
>DAORHS010000688.1:0-3098 GCA_035438165.1 Prosthecobacter sp. | reverse complement strand
GCAGCGAGACAAACACACAGAGAACCAGTTAATAGTAGTCCGCCGCACCGAACTTCGACGAGGTGAAGAGACAAAGAGGCAGGCTCACGGCCGTGACAAAGCAAATCAAACGCATTTCCATGCCGAGCGTCCTCCAACGCCGCACCGGTGGCACCAGCAGCAGCAGGCCGGCGAGCATGCAGGGTGCCTTGGCCATGGCCGAGGCCGCGAAGCGGATCCCCTGCCCCGGATCGAAACGGCTCGCCAGCGCATGCAGCGCCAGAGTGTTCTGGCGGTACCATTCACCGGCGAATCCGAGGGTGGCTGGCACCACAATCAAGAGTGGAAGCACAAACAGCGTAAGTTCGCGCCAGCGACGATGCCAGACCAGGAAGACACAGCCCCCGGCGCAGGCAAAACCCTGGCTCTGCTTGAAGCTCCAGGCGAGGGCCGCAGCACCACCCGCCAGTAGGACACACCCCAGGGACGAACGACGGACATGGGCCAGCAGGAACCCAAGACAGGTCACCTCCCCCAGCACCGCCGCGAGGTCCGGGCGCACCGAGAAGGACATCCAATGGAACAGCGGATTAAACACGCAGACACCGGCAACCCCCAAGGCGAACCATGACGAGGAGCGTTCCAGCGCAGCCCCAGACAGGAGACACATCACCCGCCAGAGCGCCAGCCAAGTGGCAAGGCAGAACAGCAGCGACAAGAAACGCCACACCGTCGGCAGCCAGGCATCAGCCAGCGGATGCACCATGCTCCACCCTTTGCTCCACACGGCATAGGCCACATAAAAGAGCACGTTGAAGTAGCTGGTGGAAAACGGCGCGGCCAGAGCGTCGCTATAGACCGGCTGGCCGTGATGCGCCTTCCACAGGGAAAACAGCGCCTCCTCCTCCAGACCGGAGGTCTGTCCCAAGAACGGACGGTCCAGTGTGACCGCGCTCGCAACCCTCATGGCCAGCAGTTCGCCACAGGCCAGGCATGCCAGCAGCAGCAGAACAGACAGACCTGTTCCGGATGCTTTGAGTTTCACTGATGCAACCAGGCTCATGGAGTCAAAGGCTGATGGCGCAGCCGCAGGTAGGAAAAGACCTTCGCGACCGGCAACGGCATGCGAAGGTGGCGATGACGCCAGATCTCCATAGGTGTGTTCAGCACACCGCGAAGGATGCCGCCCAGCCGTCCGCTGGAGATCATGAAACAGATCACGTTGGCGAATTGAAGCAGGCCATACGGCCACAGAACCACCGGATAACGCAGCCAGGCCAGCAAGGCCGCGTTTTCGATCGTCGCGGCGACAACCGCCGGCTTCTTGTGATGAATCAGCCGTGTGTCGTGAAACACCCGCAAGTCCCCGCATCGGCGCACGCGCCATCCGGCGCCATGAAACTGCAGCGCGACATCGCGCTCCTCCAGCCCATAGGCGTTGGGACGGTCCACGTAGCCGCTGATGCCGCGATACGCCGCCACGCGCATCGCGTGGCCGCAGCCGGTGTAGTCAGAAACCGTGCGCACCCAGTTTGCCAGCACCGGCATCTCCTGTCCCTGATGATGGACGACCGCGCCGATCACGGCGACATCATCCGCTTCTTCTGTGTGTCGTTGCAGTCGGGCAAAGAAATCGGCGTCCACCGGCCACGAATCGTCATCCAAGGACACCAGCCAGGGCTGGGTGGCCGCCTGCAGCATGCGGTGCCGCCCACCACCGGGACCGATGCGTTCCGCTGACGCTAGAATGATCACCGCTGGAAATGCCTCACGGATGCGATTTTCGAGCGCGGCATCACCCGCATCCAAAAACACCAAAATCTCCGCCGGTGCCGGATCGCAGGCCTGAAGATGCTGCAAAACCTGCAGCACCCGGTCTCCGCGTTGATAGGTCGGAATGCCGACGGTGATGGGCAGTGTGCCGGGCATGGGATTATCTTGCGGCCGCGCCGCTGACGCGCGCCTGGTGCCAGCCGAAAAAGCAAACGACGCGCCACAGGAACTGATCGTGCTCGTCGCACAACAACCGGGCGCATTCCTCCCAGGACGAAATACCCGCAGGCAGGGCCAGCGGTGCCAGCGCACCTGAGGCGAGCGCGGCGAGCGCGGCATCACGAACCGGCTTGAGCGGACCCGCGAGCCATGACCGTAGCGGTGGCGTAAATCCCTGCTTCGGACGACTCAGAACCTCCGGCGGCAGCCTCCCGCCCAGATAGCGCCGGGCGGGCTGCTTCCCAAGACCCGTGGTCGCGTCAAAGCGTGCCGCCGACGGAAGGCTCATGCCCCAGGCCGTGAACTCGTGATCCAGCAGCGGCTCGCGCAATTCCAAGCCGACATGCATGCTGGCGCGATCTGCCTTCACCATCAGATCCTCGGGCAGATACGTCGCCAGATCCATGCGACCGGCCCAGTCGAGCACATCCCCGACCTCGCCCACACGATCCGCCGCCTCCTTGAACACCGAACTCACCGGCTTCCGCGATTGATCACGCAGCGGAAGATGCCGTGCCATTGCATCAGTGAGCCCCGTTTTCAAAAGCGTCCACATCTCCAACCGGTCACGCGCGCCGAGTACGCGCGCCTTGTACGCCACACTGCCAGGTCGTGCCTGCGCGAACCATTGCAACCAGGGCCGTGCGACGGCGGGCACCCGCGCACGTTCACCGCGCCACATGGCACGATGCCAGGGGTAGCCGCACCAGACTTCGTCCCCCCCATCACCGCTGATGGCCACCTTCACGCGCTTTTGAATCTCCCGGCAGAGCAGCAGCATCGGCATCGCGGATGAATCCGCGAAGGGCTCGTCGTAGGCCTTCCAAAGATCCTTGAACAAATGCTCCACAGGCGTGTCCTCGGCCTCGAAGGTTTCATGGCGCAGATGCAGATGCCGCGCCAGCAGGCCTGCGGCAGGCCGTTCATCCGAGGCCGCGTCGTTGAAGCCCATCGTGAAACACGGAATGCGTGCTTCCGGCAGTTCCATGCACAGGGCTGCCGCAAGGGTTGAATCAATGCCGCCAGAGAGCAGCAGCCCCACTGGCACGTCGCTGATCAGGCGCAGTTTCACCGCCTCACGTGCCCGTGCGCTGAAACTGTCCAGGTCAACTTGGGATACTTCTTCA
>DAORHS010000687.1:0-3103 GCA_035438165.1 Prosthecobacter sp. | reverse complement strand
AGATGCCGCGCGGAATCTCACCGGTGAGCATCTGGTAAAGCATCACGCCCATGGCATACAGGTCCGCCCGCCCATCCAGCGGCACGCCAGGAATGAACGCCTCCGGCGCCACGAAGTCCGGCGTGCCCATGGCCATGTTGGTCTTGGTGATCCCGCTCTGGCTCGGATCGTTCGCCTTCGCCAGGCCGAAGTCAGCCACCTTCACTGCACCGTCCATGTTGATGAGGATGTTGGCCGGCTTGATGTCGCGGTGGATCACGCCGTGTGAATGAGCGTACTTGAGCGCGTCGCTGACGTGGGCGGTGATGGAGAGCGCATAGTCCTCCGGCAGCTTGCCCTGCGTGGTGATCATCTGCTGTACATCCGTGCCGTTGATAAACTCCATGACGATGTACAGCAGCCCGGTCTGGGTCTCACCGAAGTCGTACACGTTCACGATGCTGGGATGGTTCATTTTCGCCATGGTGCGCGCCTCGTTTTTGAAACGCTCGGCGAACTGCGAGTCGGCATCGTCGAAAAGATCGCCGGGAAGCACCTTGATAGCCACCGGCCGGTCCAAAGTCACCTGCACGGCCTTGTAAACGGCGCCCATGCCGCCGCGGCCGAGAAGGCACTCAAATTGGTACTGCGGCAGCATGGCCTGCATTTCCTCCAGCGCAGGCGGTTGCCAGCCGGTGGTGGGCTTGGAACTGGAGGAACTGCTCATGGCAAATCGGAGACAAGCGATTTTCCTGCCACCTTAACAGGGCATGATTCTCCACCACAAGCCTGCATTTTCTTGAGGTCGTGTCATACATGCGCACCGCCCGTGTCACTCAGCGGGAAATGAATGGAACGCGCCACCGCCGACCAGCTCGAAGCCCTGCACGCCGACGCCTTTGGCTGGGCGCTGCATTGCTGTGCGGGCGATCATGCGCGGGCCGAGGACGTGCTGCAAAACGCGTATCTCAAGCTCGCGCAGGAACGGGCGCGGCACGACGGCCGCTCCAGCTTCAAGACGTGGTGGTTCGGCGTGATCCGCTTCACCGCGCACGAGGAGTTTCGCCGGTTGCGCTATCGCGAGTCGCTGGTGGGCAAACTGCTGGCCTTCTTCGTCGAAGAGCATCATCCCGCGCCTTCGTGGCAGGTGGAGATGGACGAGCGCAGCGCGGAGCTGCGGCGCTGCTTGAATCAACTGCCCGCACGGCAGGCGGAGGTGCTGCACCTCGTCTTTTATCAGGATCTCACGATCAACGAAGCGGCGCAGGTCATGAGCGTGGGCATCGGTTCCGCACGCCAGCACTACGAACGCGGCAAGGCGCGCCTGCGCACGCTCCTGCAACCCGACAACAGCCATGAATGACGAACTCGACAACGATCTTCGCCCCCGTTTTGCGCGGCAGCGCCATTGCGATCACGAAAACGCGCCTGCTTGGCGACCGGAACTTCTGAACCTGCCTGCGGCGCATCAACGCGCTTCGATTCGCTGGATGCCAGCCGCTTTCGCCACGGCCTGTGTCGTCGCTTTGGCCCTGTTCCTGGCCGATTCGCCTTTGGAACCCGTGCAACTGAGCGAATTGCCGCCGCTGTTCGATTCGCCGACGGCCAAATTGTTTGCGGACATCGATCCGCCGCTGCTCGCCTTTGAGGCGCCGTCTGATTTTCTGCTCCCCAGTCATCTCAACCTCACCATCCCATGAAACGCATCCTTTGTTCTCTCCTCCTGCTCAGCGTGTCCGCCTTGAGCGCCGCCAACGTCGAAGACTGGCTCAAAAGCGGCCTGCTGCATCCCGACGTGATCGCCTCCGTGCGGGATGAACTCGCGCTGACGGAAGAGCAGCAGACCAGGCTCACGCAACAGCTCAGTGAGGCGCGCCGGCAGGCTGAACCCCTCGAACAGGCGGTCAAGGAACAGCAAAAGGTGCTGGGGCATCTCCTTGAGGATGCCACCACGACCGCCGATGCAGCGGGCGCACAGCTTGCGAGACTGATCGAGGCCGAGGCGGCGGTGAAGCAGCTGCAGCTTCGTACGCTCATCGGCGTGCGCGATGTGCTGACGCCGGAGCAGCTGCAGAAGGTGAAGAAACTGGGGCCGCCGAAAATGGCCGCCATCCAGGTCTCGGAGGAGCTGCTGAAGGAGAAGACCGGGAAACTGAGGGCGGCGCTCGAATCACTGGGCATTCAGCCCACGGAGGCGATGAAGGAGCGCGGCGGCGAGGTCGAGGCGCTGATCAAAAACGGTGACTTGAGTGCCGCCGCCGCCGTGCTGGACAAGCTGATCGAAGACGGCGGCGTCAAGGAACTCGAGGCCGAGGCGGACGAGATCGATTTCTCAAAGTACGAGCCGGGCAGCACGGATCTCGAAAGCCTCAAGCAGCGCTATCAGGACGTGCAGGACGGCGGGCAGCGTGTGGTCTCTCTGCCCCTGATGCGCGACCTGCTGCAGGCCAGGGCGGCGTTTGAGGAGGCCAAGGAGGCGCAGGATGCCGACAAAGTCGGGCGCATCCTGACCTATGTGGAAGGCAGGCTGAAGCAGCTTTGACCGGCGGGAGAGCCCGGGCGGATCTCGTTCAGGAAAGGCCCCCACCGGGGTGAAACCGTAGAATTTTTTTGTTTGCCTTTGCCGCTTTTCCGGCGATAAACCCGCTCAAGTCACCTGTTAAGGGTCAGGCTCAGTCGTTCATCAGGTGATATTGCATCCGTTGGTGTTCATATTACCGAAGGTTCGGGGCTGGTTCTGGCACGAAGCAGCCGACTGCACTCAACAACGATATGAATACCAAGATGTACGTGGGCAATCTGCCCTTCGCCGCTCAAGAACAAGACATTCGTGAGCTGTTCTCTCAATACGGTGGCGTCACCGAAGTCTTCCTGCCGATGGACCGTGAAAGCGGCCGTCCGCGTGGCTTTGCCTTCGTGACGATGGACTCCGCAGAAGCCATGAATGCTGCGATCAATGCACAGAACGGCCAGGAGTTCATGGGCCGCAAGCTGGCCATCAATGAAGCCCGTCCTCGTGAAGAACGTCCGGCAGGTGGCGGCTACGGTGGTGGCGGCGGCGGCGGTGGTCGCGGCGGCTACGGTGGTGGTGGCGGCGGCGGCGGGCGTATCGCAATCTATTCGC
>DAORHS010000686.1:0-3103 GCA_035438165.1 Prosthecobacter sp. | reverse complement strand
CCCTTCTCGATGGCCGGTTTGCACAGGTCGAGGAGCGTGGTGATGTCGAGCGAGCGGTCGATGCCGTGATCCTGAATTTCGGTGCAGAAGCGTCCGACTTCGGGGCCGACCTCGGGCTGGTAAAGCAGGTTGCTGAGGTCGATGCCGCGCGCCTTCCAGTGGTCCACGGCGGCGCGGGATTCGAGAACGTCTGTGCGGCCGACCATCTCTTCCAGCGTGCGGAAGCCGAGCTGGGCCATGAGCTCACGCACTTCCTGGGCGATGAACTTCATGAAATTGACGGCGTGATCCGGATCGCCGCTGAACTTGGCGCGGAGTTCAGGGTTCTGTGTGGCCACACCGACAGGGCAGGTGTTCAGATGGCAGACGCGCATCATGATGCAGCCCAGGGTGACGAGCGGGGCCGTGGCAAAACCGAACTCCTCCGCGCCGAGAAGCGCGGCAATGACGACGTCGCGTCCGGTCTTCATCTGGCCGTCCGCTTCGACGACGATGCGGCTGCGGAGGTTGTTGAGGACGAGGGTCTGATGAGTTTCGGCCAGGCCGAGTTCCCACGGCAGGCCCGCGTGTTTCACGGAGGTCTGCGGAGAGGCGCCCGTGCCGCCATCGTAACCCGAGATGAGCACGACATCGGAATGCGCCTTGGCCACGCCGGCGGCGATGGTGCCGACGCCGACTTCGGAGACGAGCTTCACGCTGATGCGGGCCTCGCGGTTCGCATTTTTCAAGTCGTGGATGAGCTGGGCGAGGTCCTCGATGGAGTAGATGTCATGATGCGGAGGCGGCGAGATGAGGCCGACACCGGGTGTCGAGTGACGCACCTTCGCGATCCACGGATACACCTTGCCGCCAGGAAGCTGGCCGCCTTCGCCGGGCTTGGCGCCCTGGGCCATCTTGATCTGGATTTCCTTCGCCTGAGACAGGTAGAGGCTGGTGACGCCGAAACGACCGGACGCCACCTGCTTGATGGCGCTGTTCTTCGAATCACCGCGTTCGTTGGTCCAGGTGAAGCGCTCGGGGTCTTCACCGCCTTCGCCGGTGTTCGATTTTCCGCCGATGCGGTTCATCGCGATGGCGAGCGATTCATGCGCTTCGCTGGAGATGGAGCCGTAGCTCATGGCGCCGGTTTTGAAGCGCTTCATGATGGTCTCGATGGATTCGACCTCCTCGATCGGCACGGCTTTGCGCGCCTTGAACTCCAGCAGGCCGCGCAGGGTGTAGAACTGCTTCACCTGCGTGTTCACCAGCGAGCTGTACTGTTTGAAGGTGTCGTAGCTGCCGGTGCGGACGGCCTTTTGCAGCGTGTGGATGGTGAGCGGATTGAACAGATGCGCCTCGCCCTCCTTGCGCCACTGGTAGTCGCCGCCCACGTCGAGGGCGTGCACTTGCGAGTCGCGGTCGGGGAAGCCGCGGAAATGGCGTTGCAGAGCTTCCTCAGCGATGACTTTGATGTCGGAACCTTCCACGCGGGTGGCGGTCCAGGTGAAATACTTGTCCACCACGCCCTGGCTGAGACCGACGGCTTCGAAAATCTGCGCACCACGATAGCTCTGCATCGTGCTGATGCCGATCTTCGAGGCGACCTTGATGACGCCCTTGGTGGCGGCCTTGATGAAATTCGCCACCGCCTTCTTGTGATCGACATTCACCAGCAGGCCCTGGCGGATCATGTCATCGAGCGTTTCAAACGCGAGGTAGGGATTGATCGCACCGCAGCCGTAACCGATGAGCGTGCAGAAGTGGTGCACTTCACGGGGCTCGCCGGATTCCAGCACGAGATCGCACTGGGTGCGCGTGCCTTTGCGGATGAGGTGATGGTGCAGGCCGCCCACGGCGAGCAGCGCCGGGATCGCCGCCTTGTCAGCGCATACGCCGCGGTCGGAGAGGATGAGGATGTTCCAGCCCTGGGTGATGAGTTCGTCCGCTTTCGCGCAGATTTTTTCCATCGCCTTTTCCATGCCGGCAGCTCCCTTCTTCGGATCGAAGAGGATGTCGATGGTGGCAGACTTGAACTGGCCTTCGGCCACGCTCTTGAGCTTGGCCAGGTCCTCATTGCTCAAGACCGGGGTCTTGAGCTCGATGAGGTGGCAGCTCTCCGGCTGAGGATCGAGCAGATTGCCTTCAGCGCCGATGGTGGTGACGGGGGAGGTCACGATCTCCTCGCGGATGCAGTCGATCGGCGGGTTGGTGACCTGGGCGAAGAGCTGTTTGAAGTAATCGTAGAGCAGCTTCGATTTGTTCGAGAGCACGGCCAGCGGGATGTCCGTTCCCATGGAGCCGATGGCTTCCACGCCGTCGCGGCCCATGGGAACCATGAGCATGCGCAGGTCTTCAAAGCTGTAGCCAAAGGCCTGCTGGCGCTGCAGCATCGTCTCATGATCCGGTGGCGCCACGGGTTCCCCGTCTTTGATGTCGCCCAGTTTGATGAGGTGCTTGTCCAGCCACTCGCGGTAGGGCTTCTCGGCGGCGATCTTCGCCTTGATCTCGTCATCCGGCACGATGCGGCCTTCCTTCATGTTCACGATGAACATCTTGCCCGGCTGCAGGCGGCCTTTGAGCTTCACATTCTCGGGGGCGATGGGCAGCACCCCGGCTTCCGAGGCCATGATGACCAGATCGTCCTTGGTGACATAATAGCGGGAGGGGCGCAGGCCGTTGCGGTCCAGCGTGGCTCCCATCATGGTGCCGTCCGTGAACGCCACCGAGGCGGGGCCGTCCCAGGGTTCCATGAGGCAGGAGTGGTATTCGTAGAAGGCCTTGCGCTCGTCGTCCATCGACTCGTGACCGCTCCAGGGCTCCGGAATCATCATCATCATCGCATGCGGCAACGAACGGCCGCCCATCACGAGGAGTTCGAGCACGTTGTCGAACATGGCCGAGTCCGAACCGTTTTCGTTCACGATCGGGAAGATCTTGTTCACGTCGTCGAACAGCGGGCTTTCCAGCAGCGACTGGCGGGCCTTCATCCAGCTGATGTTGCCGCGCAGCGTGTTGATTTCGCCGTTGTGGGCGATGTAGCGGTAGGGGTGCGAGCGCTCCCAGCTCGGGAAGGTGTTCGTCGAGAAACGGGAGTGCACCAGCGCCAGGGCGGACTCCATGTCCG
>DAORHS010000685.1:0-3117 GCA_035438165.1 Prosthecobacter sp. | reverse complement strand
ATCGGCTCCAGTTGAATGTCATGGCCGCAGAGACGCACGCGTCCGGCGTCGGGCTTCATCAAACCGGTCAGCAGCTTCATCGCCGTCGTTTTGCCCGCGCCGTTCGGACCGAGGAAGGCAAACAGCTCGCCGGGCTGAATGGTGAGGTTCAGGCCGTCGAGCGCCCGCAGGTCGCCGTAGTTCATCGTGAGGTCTTCGATCTCGATCATGCGTGAAGAGGTTTCAATTCAGCGGGCGGCTTCCTGCAGTCCGTGGATGGTGGGTTCCAGCAGCGCGTAGTCGTCGGGAAGATCGATGCGCGCAAGCTCGCCGGCTTCGGTGAAGATCATTTTCAACTCGTGCATTCCCAGAAGGGGCAGGGTGAGCACAAAACACTTCCGCTGCCTGCCGGCGAGCATGATCAGACCCTCACGCGCCTGCAGTTGCCTCGATTCCGGCTCCGCCCCCGCCTTGGGCAGACCGCCGCCGAGTAGGGAGAGAATGGCAAGAGCGCCATCCTTGCCCGCCGCCGCCCCCATGAGCATCTTCGCGTCCTGCGAGTTCATGACCACGCGCTCCCCCTGCTTCACCAGCAGGTCGGGTGCGTCCTGGTCTTTGTCCCAGGACAACTGCATACTCGCGTCCCGCTGCGGGAAGCCGGCCTTGATCGTCAGGTGCTGCCAGCGCTCCGCATCGGCGAGGATGCAGCCCAGGCTCCAGGTCGCCTCGATGCGCCGCATCTGCGTGCCCGCGCCCACCTCTTCGACGCTGCCATGGGCGATCAGGTCATACACCATCCGATGATTCGGCTGGATGCGGCGGCTCACCTGAATGTTGGCATGACCGATCTTTTCCCGCTGATGGTACAGATGCAGCGTGCTACCGAAGGTTTCGGACTGCTGCAAAAACAGATCGATCACCATGCGCGGCGGCACGATGGCAAAGCGCGAGGCTTCGGGAAAGTAAATGTCACGCACGAGCAGTCCGGACATCACCGCCCAGAAAAGCACCGCCAGGACTGCCGCCATACGCCAGATCATCGGATGATTGTTGTCAGGAAACGTCCCTCGTGGCAAGCACGGCGGCATTTCACGTCAAAAAACCTCGCCAGCACTCCCGTCTTTTGCCACGATGCCTTCATGCGCCTGCTGTTTGCCCTCCTCCTCGCCACTCTTGCCGTCTCCGCCGCTGAACAACGCCCGCCCAATGTGGTGCTCTTTTTTGTGGATGACCTCGGCTATTCCGATGTCGGCTGTTACGGCTCAAAACTGAACCGCACGCCGAACATTGACCGGATGGCGGCGGAAGGGATGCAGTTCACGGGCTTTTATGTCGCGCAGGCGGTGTGCAGCGCCTCCCGGGCGGCGCTGATGACCGGGTGCTATGCGAACCGCGTCGGCATGCAGGGAGCCTTGAATCACACCAGCAGGGAGGGCATTCATCCCGACGAGCTGCTGCTGCCGGAGATGTGCAAGGCGAAGGGCTATGCCACCGCCGCCTTCGGCAAATGGCACCTCGGCACCGATCCGATGTTCAACCCGCTGCGCAACGGCTTCGATGAATTCCTCGGCATCCCCTACTCGAACGACAACAGCAAGTATCACCCGTCCCTGGCGAACGTGATGCCTCCCCTGCCCTTCTACGATGGCCTGAAGATCATCGAGACTGATCCCGATCAAAGTCTTTTCACACGGCGCTTCACCGAACGCGCGACGAGCTTCATCGAGAAGAACAAAGACCGCCCGTTCTTCCTCTACATCCCGCATGTGATGCCCCACGTGCCGATCTTCGCCTCCGACGCGTTCCGCGGCAAGTCGTCCAACGGTCTGTATGGCGATGTCGTCGAGGAGATCGACTGGTCGGCGGGGCAGATCCTCGATGCGATCAAGCGCTGCGGCATTGATGACAACACGCTGGTGATTTTCTTTTCCGACAACGGCCCCTTCCTCAGCTACGGCAACCACGCCGGCACAGCCAGGCCGCTGCGCGAGGGCAAGCTGACCACCTTCGAGGGCGGCGTGCGCGTGCCTTTCATCGCCCGCTGGCCCGGACGTGTACCGGCAGGCACGGTCTGCGACGAGCCGGTGATGGAGATCGACCTCCTGCCCACGGTCGCCGGTCTGATCGGAGGCAGGCTTTCCGACCGCAAAATCGACGGGAAAGACATTCGCGACCTGCTCGAAGGAAAGCCCGGCGCGAAGTCACCGCATGAAGCGCTCATCTTTTACGGCGGCAGCGAACTGCAGGCCGTGCGCAGCGGCGAGTGGAAGCTGCACTTTGCCCACTCCTACATCACCGTGGACGGCCCGCCCGGGCGCGATGGCAAGCCCTCGCGCTTCGGCGAGATGAAGCCGAAGTCGATCACGCAAAGCGGGATCGCGGGCATCGCCTCGCGGCATGGCTATCGTGTGGAGAACATCGGGCTGTCGTTGTTTAACCTGAAGGATGATCCCGGCGAGTCACGTGATGTGGCGAAGGAGCACCCCGAAATCGTGGGTCGCCTGAAGAAGCTCGCGGAACCGACCCGCAAGGAACTGGGCGACGCCATCACGCAGGTCAAAGGCACGGAAAACCGCCCGCTGGGCATGGCTCCGTAGGAGAGGGATCATCTTGATCCCTCATTCACTCAACAACTGGGGACCAGGATGATCCCCCTCCTCACGATCAACGTAGCCCGCGTTCCCTTGCGATCACCTCGCGGATCTTCTCCATGCGGTTCGCCGGATTCGGATGCGAGCTCATGAAGTCGGAGCCGTTCGCCCCGCCGCCGGCCTCGGCGAGAATCTGCATCACACCAATCAGCGCTTCGGGATCGTAGCCGGCCTGCATCATGAAGCGCACGCCGAGCGCGTCGGATTCGGACTCGTCGTCGCGGCTGAACTTCATCACCTTGTACTGCGCCACCATCTGGGCGATCTGGGCGCCCGTGTTGCTCTGCCCGTCCGAAAACAGCACGGCCAGCCCCTGCGCCAGACCGCCCCAGAGCCGGGTGTTGGCCATCTGCTCGTTGGAATGACGGCCCACGACGTGGCCCATCTCATGCCCAAGCACTCCCGCGAGCTGGTCTTCGGATTTGAGCCGGCGAAACAACGCCTCGGTGATGAAAACCTGCCCGCCGGGAAGCGCGAAGGCGTTCAC
>DAORHS010000684.1:0-3139 GCA_035438165.1 Prosthecobacter sp. | reverse complement strand
ATGATCGCAGGCGTCGTCAGCAGGCTCAACAGGATCATGGGACTCCAATAGAACCGGAGAAGGTCAGTGAATAGGGTAAGTGGTCGCACTATGCTTGTTTTCATGACAACCGAGGCTGTGAATTGGCTTGCTGTTTAAACAGACTACCCAAGCGCATGCCAATTGTTTCACAAAAACACAATTTCTTTTCACGGGTTCCTAGATGTTTTGCTCAAAACTATGAATGTGCGTTCCCACGAATCAGCAATATGAGAGTCCATCATGAGGGCTGGATTTTGCCCCCTGAAAACCAAAGCAAACCGCTGAAATCACTTCGCCGACCGCGACGCCACACGAGTGTCCGGTAAGATGCGCGAGACTGATGTTCGGCAGGCGACGGACATCAGTCTCTGACTTGCGGAGACCAACCGACAGCCCCCTGATGGCCGATCTTACCGCCCAAGCACCAGCGTGCCCAGCGGTGGCAGATCGACGACCACGCTCCAGGGCTGCCCCTGCCAGGAGGTGTGCTGCGCCTGGAAGCCCGCGCCCGCGCTCACACCGGAGCCGGCATAGCTGGCCGAGTCACTGTTGAGCAGTTCACGGTAGCTGCCGGGATCCGAAACCCCCACCCGGTAGCCGTGGCGTGTCACCGGGGTGGCATTCACGAGCACATAGACCTTGTCGCCGTCGGGCGAGGAGCGTGCGAAGGCGAAGATGCTGTTGTCCGCATCATTCGCATCCAGCCACCAGAAGCCGCCGGCTTCGTGATCCTTGGCGTAAAGCGCAGGCCGGGTCGTGTAGAGATGATTGATGTCTTTGACGAGCTTCTGCAGGCCGGAATGCTCCTCTCCGAGGAACAGGTGCCAGTCGAGGCTGCTCTCGTGCTTCCATTCATTCCACTGGCCGAACTCGCAGCCCATGAAGAGCAGTTTCTTGCCCGGATGCATCCACATCCATGAGAGAAACATGCGCAGGTTCGCGAACTTCTGCCAGCGGTCGCCGGGCATTTTGTTGATCAGCGATCCCTTGCCATGCACGACTTCATCGTGGCTGAGCACGAGGATGAAGTTCTCATCAAAGGCATAAATCATCGAGAAGGTGGCCTCGCCGTGATGATACTTCCGATGCACCGGGTCCTCGGACATGTAATGAAGGCTGTCGTTCATCCAGCCCATGTTCCATTTGAAACCGAAGCCGAGTCCTCCTGCGCTGACGGGCTTTGAAACCCCTGGCCAGGCCGTGCTTTCCTCCGCAATGATCGTGGTACCAGGATGCTTCTGGTAACAGACGGAGTTGAGCTCACGCATGAAGGCGATCGCCTCGAGATTCTCACGCCCGCCGAGGTGATTGGGCACCCACTCGCCCGGATTGCGCGAGTAGTCGAGGTAGAGCATCGACGCCACGGCGTCCACGCGCAGGCCGTCGATGTGGAACTGCTCCAGCCAGTAGAGCGCATTCGAGATGAGGAAGTTTTTCACCTCATGACGGCCATAGTTGAAAATCAGCGTGCCCCAGTCCTGATGCTCGCCGAGGCGCGGATCTTCATGCTCATACAAGGCGGTGCCGTCAAACCGCGCCAGCCCGTGTGAGTCCTTCGGGAAATGGCCGGGCACCCAGTCCAGGATCACTCCGAGCCCTGACTGATGGCAGCGGTCCACGAACTCGCGAAACTCATCGGGATTCCCGAAACGGCTCGTCGGCGCGAAGTAACCCGTAACCTGATAGCCCCAGGAGCCGTCGAACGGATGCTCGGCGATGCCCATGATCTCGATGTGCGTGAAGCCGAGGCCTTTCACATACGGGATCATGTCGTCCGCCATTTCGCGATAGGAGAGCCAGCGATTCCCCTCCTCCGCCTTGCGCTTCCATGAGCCGAGATGCACCTCATAGATGCTCATGGGCGAGTGGTAGAGATCGCGCTTGGTAAGCTTCTGCATCCATTCGCCGTCCGACCAGCGGTAGCGCTCCAGATCGAAGGTCAAACTCGATGTCTGCGTGCCATGCTGGCCGAACACCGCATACGGATCGCTCTTCAAACACAGGTGGCCATGCTTGTCCACAAGCTCAAACTTGTAGTGTGTCAGCTCCTTGAGACCTGGGATGAAAATCTCCCAGATGCCGGCCTCGATGCGGTTGCGCATCACATGCACCCGGCCATCCCAGCGGTTCCAGTCGCCCACGACCGACACGCGCTGCGCGTTCGGCGCCCACACGGCAAACTGGCAGCCCGCCACACCGTGCACTGTCTTCAATCGCGCGCCCAGCACCTCCCACAGCCGCTGATGCGTGCCTTCACGGAAGAAATACATGTCCTGCTCGCCAAGCAGCAGCCCGAAGGAATAGGGATCGCTGCAGCGGGTGGTGGTGCCTTCGTGCGGGGTGACTTCCAGTTCGTAGAGCCCGCTGGAGGTGACCGCCTCGAAGAAACCGTCTTCGTGCAGCTTTTCAGCCACCACCCGCTCACTGCCAACAATGACAGCCACCTCCTTTGCGTAGGGCTGCACCGTGCGAACCACCTGCTTTTGGCCACCGACATCGTGTGCTCCCAGGAAAGCGAAAACGTTTGGGTGCCGTGCTCCCAGCACAGAAAGAATCTCGGCTTGGTTCGAATAGGGGCTCATCGGGGGTCATTCATGGAGCGCTGGGCTGCAAAAGCAACGGTTCCAATAGCTCCCGGGTGATTCTTTCCCACGACAGACGGCACATGATCCTCCGCTGCTCCTGCCGCGCCTTCACCGCCGCACACGCCTTCAATTTGCGTGCGATGCCCTTCGGCGCGGCGGTGAGTTTGAAAAACGTGGCTCCCACCGCCACTTCGCGATGCGCCGGAATACGCGAACAAAACACCGGAACGCCATGCAGCGCCGCCTCGATCAAAGGCAGGCCGTAGCCTTCCTGACTGCTCGGAAAAAATAGCGCATCCGCCATCTGGTAGAGGCTGCGCACGTCATTGTCGCTCAGCGCCGTCTTCTCGCCGAGGAAGAGCACGCGATTCATCACCCCCAGGTCCTTCGCCAGCAGCTTCAGTTCGCGAAAGTACTTCGTCCCGTCCTTCTGATGCGGGTCCGGAGCGGCGGTGACGATGTAAACAGCCTCCGGCAGCTCCGCGAGCACCCGCAGGCCGAGTTCGATGTTCTTGCGCCGTACAAAGCGCGTC
>DAORHS010000683.1:0-3142 GCA_035438165.1 Prosthecobacter sp. | reverse complement strand
CTCGCGCTGGAAGCTGCGCTCGAAGGCGCGGGCGGACATGCCGGCGGTGCGGGCCATTTCGGCGTTGCTGACGTGCTCGTGCAGGCGACGCGTCATGAGGGCGATGATGACGCCGAGCCGAATGTCGCTGCGACGATCGATCTGCGTGGCATCGAGCACCCGGGTGATGCCAGCGGTGCCGACAGCGCGTCCCGTGGCATCGAGAACAGGCAGTTTCGTGGTGAAGCACCACGACGCGGTGTGGTCGAAACGGCCGACGAGCTCGAGGCGGCCCTGGACGTTCTGCCCGGCGAGCACGGCCTCGTCGCCTGCGCGGAAATGCGCGGCGAGATGCGGCGGCGAGAGGTCGTCATCCGTTTTGCCGAGCACCTCGGAGAGGTCATGCATGCCGTAGTTGAGGAGGAAGGTGCGGTTGACCCAGAGATAGCGGCGTTGCGCGTCCTTGATCCACGCCTGCACGTCCGGCAGCGTGTCAAAGAGGCCGCGCAGCGCATCGGCGGACGATGGCTGTGGGTGCGGGAGCCTGGCGCGTCGGGCTTTCACATGGGGAGGCCAGTCAGAACGTCCGTGGATGACACGCTGAATCACGCGGGCATGAAAAAGGCGGAGCCGCATGCCGCAGCTCCGCCTGAAGGACTCGGTTCGATTACTGGCGCACTTCCTTGATGTGCTTGTCAGGCGCGGCATCAAAGGTGGTCTTGCTGGCGGCATCGGCAAAGGCGACCTGGCGGCTGTAGCTGACGGTGATGGAGGGGTCTGACCGCTTTTTGCTCAGCGGGCACTGGCCGGAGACGGCGGCGATGATGTTGCTGAGGTAGCCCTTGGGGTTCGCGTTGAACTGGGCTTTGCACTTGTTGCAGCAGACGGCGACCGACTTGGTGTAGGTGCTGGTGATGGCGGGGTTGGCGGGCTTGCCGGAGATGGGGCAGACGGTGTTCAGCGGCTCGGCTGCACGGGAAAAACCGGCCAGCAGGCTGATGGCGAGGAGGAGGGTGGCGATGTGTTTCATGATGAGCGGGGTAGGATTAAACGGCGCACTCGGATACGAATTCATGGACTTTTTCGCAACCGAAACTTTTGAGCAGGCCGGGCAGGGAAGGGGATTCCGTCCCCTGAGGCGTCGATTGACACCTTTCCACCATGGGCCTACGCTCGCGCCCGTGTGCATCCCAACATGGGGGCAGACACGGAAAATCGGGTTCATGCCATGACCTTTTTCTCGGAGTGCGCGTCATGGCCCGTCTTCAACGAACCACCCGATGAACCTGTACGTGAGCAACCTTTCCTACGCCATGACAGACGAGGAGCTGCAGGGCGAGTTTGCCGCTTTTGGCAATGTGTCCAGCGCCCGCGTGGTCAAAGACCGCGAGTCCGGCCGCTCGCGCGGCTTTGGTTTCGTCGAGATGCCGGTCGAATCGGAGGCGCTGACGGCGACCAATGCGCTGAACGGCAAGGAGGTCGGCGGGCGCCCGCTGCGCGTGGTGGAGGCGCGGCCGAAGGAAGAACGCCCGCCGCGCCCGTCCGGTGGCGGAGGTGGCGAGAACCGCGGTTACGGCGGAGGCGGAGGCAAACGCGATCAACGCGAAGACTGGGACCGCGACAAGCGCTCTTAAACGGGATCAGTCGTGAACGTCCGCAGCCTTATGACCATGCAGCCCGCCGTCGGCGTCCTCTTCCCAAACTCGCCAGCGGCCAGCGCCCCAGCGTCATCGACCTGATGAAGAACAAGGACATGGCCCTCGTCATCAACACTCCGTCCGGCAAGAACCCCCGCGAGGACGAAGTCAAAATCCGCACCGCCGCGATGCAGAATCGCATCCCCATCATGACCACGCTCCGTGGTGCTGACGCCGCGTTGCGAGCGATCAAGTCACTGCAAGGCAGCGAGGTGCAGGTGCGGGCTTTGCAGGAGTATCATAAATAACCCCGTCACTTCGGTTTTTTTGCTATGTTCATCAATTCCGGCAGTTTGTTGGGCATAGCCAGAGACGCGCTCAAAACAGCATTAAGTCTTTCAGAGTCAGATCGATCTCATGTTTCAAATCATCCGATCGTCTCGATTGTGTTCGCGGCGGCTGCAGGCGAGGCATTCATAAATGAGATTGCCGAGCTGTGTGCACAGCCTGTTTTGGATTGTTCGAGTCGAAGCGCAGTTCTATCGGAGGACTTGGCAACGATGCTCGACGAGGTCGAAAAATCGCGAGGTTCTACGCTCCTGAAACTATTGGTGGCGATGAAAACACTCTCAGGAAAGACTTTCGACAAAGGTGCCAACCCTTATCAGGATTTCGCGACCTTGATGGACCTGAGAAACACGATCATGCACATCAAGATTGATCGAATTGAGTCTGTGAAGGTCAATGAAGCGAAGGTCATTCATCCGAAGATCATCTCAAAACTTCAGTATCACAGTGTTCTGGTTGAGTTTGGTGATGAGTCGAACGTTTGCGCAAGCTGGTTTTACAAGGTGTCGACGCCCGCAGCGGCAAGGTGGGCCTGCACAACTACTGCCAATATGGCAAGAGCAATCGTAGAAGCGACTCCTGCTGGCGAATTGCGGGATAAACTGGACTTCTTCTACGGCCAAGGAGTATGGACTACGCACTCATGAAGGTGGCCGAGAGGAGCGCGGACACTCCTGTTGTATTCCATGATGTTGCACTGTGTTGCATTCATTTGCAAAGCCTTGCAGCACAAGGGCTCGGCGATGGTTGCGCGTTGCGCCCAATTGCATCCAGTGGGGCTGAATTGCACGTTTTCAAGCCGTGGCTGTATAAAATGGCTGTATAAAACCGGAGGCTTGATCAGGCAAGGTAGCCGTGATTTTTGAGCCACTCGGCAAGTGCTTCGGCAACGATGTCGCGTTGCGTGAACGGGTCAAGCCTCTGGATTTTCCGGTCCATGGATGCTCTGAGGAGTGCGGTGCTGATCTCGGGTTCGATGCGAACATTCAGGGAGACGGCACCCGCCATCGTGAACTGAGGCAGTGCGGAACTTGGTGGCACCTGGGCGGTTGGTCGTTGTGCGAAATTTTCTTTCAGTGCTGCTCTTGCCATGGGGGGATTCTCCTTCTTTGAGGTTGCTTCGGATTTTGGTTTCGGATCTGCCTTGGCAGTCTTGCCGGTTTCAAGAAAACTCTGCT
>DAORHS010000682.1:0-3145 GCA_035438165.1 Prosthecobacter sp. | reverse complement strand
CAGCTATGCCAGCATGGCGGAAATCCCGCTCATCGTCATCAACGTCCAGCGCGGCGGCCCTTCCACCGGCCTACCGACGAGTGTGGAACAGTCCGACCTGCTTCAAGCCATCTACGGCAGTCACGGCGACTGCCCGCGCATCGTGCTGGCTCCGCAGGATGTCGAAGACTGCTTCTACATCGCGCTCGAAGCCGGCAGGCTCGCCCGCGAGTACTCCTGTCCGGTCATCATTCTCAGCGACCAGGCGCTCAGCAGTCGCATCGAGGCCTTCACCGAGCCGGATCTCGACAAGTGCTGGGTGGAGCCCGGTCTCGACCTTTCGGATCGTCCCGCCGACTTCAAACCCTACCCGCTGGACGCCGTCACCCGTCACGCTCCTCCGGGATCGAAGATGCTGGGAGGCCGCTACCCGCATGTCACCGGCCTTGAGCATGACGAATGGGGCCATCCTTCCGGCAATCCGAAGATGCACCAGAAGATGACCGACAAGCGTCGCAACAAGCTCATCGAACTGAGCAAGAAGCTGCCGCTGCCGGAAATTCATGGCGAGCAGGAAGGCGATGTCCTTCTCGTCGGCTGGGGCAGCACGTATGGCCCGATCAAGGAAAGTGTGGAGCGCCTGATCGCCGAAGGTCACAAGGTCGGCGCGATCCACATCCGCCATGTGCATCCGATGCCTGCCAACCTCGACAGCATCTTCGCGAAGTTCAAAAAGGTCGTGGTCGTCGAAATGAACGACTCCGGCATGTATGGTTACGGCCAGCTTGCCACGATGCTTCGCGCCAGCCTTGCCGACCCAAAAATCCAGTCCGTCTGCAAAACCGACGGTCTCAACTTCCGCATCCGCGAAATCGTCACCGGCGTGGAAAAAGTCTTGGCCGCCAACTGATTTCATCCTCGTTCTTGTAACCCTTTTCATCCCACCCTCATGTCCTCTGCCACACTTGACGCCCCGGCCGCCGCACCTGCAGCTCCTGCCGGCGATAAACTCACGAAAAAGATGCTCACCGCCGACCACCCGACGTGGTGCCCCGGCTGCGGCGACTTCGCCGTGCTCGCCGCCTTTTACAAGGTGCTCGAAAAGCTCCAATACCCGCACGAAAAGATCGTCTGCGTGGCCGGCATCGGCTGCTCCTCGCGCTTTCCGTATTTCGTGAACAGCCACGGCATTCACTTCATCCATGGCCGCGCTCTGCCGCTGGCCACGGGCATCTCCCTGAGCCGTCCGGACGTGCATGTGTTCGTCTTCGGTGGTGACGGCGACGGCTTCTCCATCGGCGGCAACCACCTCAACCACGCGGCGCGCAAAAACATCAAGCTCACCTATGTCATCATGGACAACTTCGTCTATGGCCTGACCAAGAAGCAGACCAGCCCGACGAGCCCGCAGGGCTTCAAGTCCAAGACCGATCCCACCGGCAGCATCGACCGCCCGATCAATCCGATGAAGCAGCTCCTCGCCAGTGGCGCGACGTTCATCGCCCGCACGCATGCGGCGCAGGTGAAGCACATGATGGATGTCTTCGAGCGCGCCATTCTGCATGACGGCTTCAGCGTCGTCGAGTGCCTCAGCGAGTGCGTCATGTTCTACGAAGGCTCCTTTGACGACAGTTGGCCGAAGAAGGGCGGTGTCTATGACATCATCGACGAAACCCAGCACGATGTGAAAGACGACGTCGCCGCGTTCAAACTCGCCGACGAGCCCTCTCCCGGCAAATTCGGCGTCTATTACAAAGTGGACCGCCCGACCAAGAACGAGATGGAGCAGAAGTGGATCGACGCCACCCAGGCGAAGCTCGGCGGCGTCAGCCAGAAGGAGATCCTCAAGAAGCGTCTCGAAATGATGCGCTGATTTTTGGAGGGCAGGCGTTCAAGGAAGGGCCAGGCATCGTCAAGACGGTCTCCGCGCGACCTTTGACCGCTGCTTGACTCCCTTGACGGCGAAGCCTTGACTCATCTTCATGCGCATTCATACCCTCGATCTCAAGTTTCTCGGCATTCCGGGGGTCATCGCCTCCTATCTCGTCGAGAGTGCGGGCGAGTTCGCGTTGATTGAAACGGGTCCCGGTTCCACGCTGGAGACACTGCGTGCGGCGATTCGTGTGGCGGGGGTGGATGAAGCCGCCATCAGGAAGGTCTTTGTGACGCACATCCACCTCGACCACGCCGGAGCGGCGGGATGGTGGGCGCAAAACGGAGCCACGATCTACTGTCATCCCAATGCGGCACGCCATCTGGTTGATCCCTCGCGGCTCATGGACAGCGCCCGCATGGTCTATGGCGATCAAATGGACACGCTCTGGGGCGGGATGCTTCCGGCTCCTGCCGGACGTGTGGTCGCGCTTCAGGACAACGAGGGGGTGAAATTCGGCGGTGTGGAAATCATCGCCTGGAACACGCCCGGTCATGCCCGGCATCATCACGCCTTCGTCATCGGAGACGTCTGCTTCACGGGAGATGTGGCGGGCATGCGTCTTGAAAACAGCCGCTACCTTTCCGTCACCTCGGCGCCGCCGCAGTTTGAACCGGACGCCTATCTACAGTCGGTGGACCGCCTCATCGCCGCGAACTTCCGTCTGCTTTACCTGACGCACTTCGGCGCGGTGAGCGATGTCTCCTGGCATCTCACGACCTATCGTCAGCGTGTCATCGAGGTTTACGAACGCGTCGCCGCAGGGTTTCGCGAAGGCATCAGCGCCGAGGAAAACCGCCGGCGTTACGCGGCCGTGGAGCACGAGACCGCCATGCAGGCGGGCGTGAGCGAGGAGCTCTGGCTCAAGGGCGAGGAGGCCAACGTCACCTACATGTGCGCCGATGGCGTGCGATTGTACTGCGAAAAAGGAAGATGAGGGCCACAAGCGCCGGAAACACCGGCCAGAACGGCCATTGCACCTGCTTGTTCGGTGCTTGCACGGCCTGCTTCTCCGCCTCCTGCACGAAGGGATCGTCGGCAAAGCCGGTGTCATAGGTGTACTCCGGCTCCTGCACGCTGAAGGGCACCTCCGTGATCTGTCCGTCCTGCTCGTAGAGGCCTCGAATCGTCTGCATCGGCCCCGTCTGCTCGAAAATCTCGAACCCAAGCCAAAAGTCCTCCAACAACCGGCCCTCAACGGGCAAAACGAACGTCACATCCACCTTCCGCCCC
>DAORHS010000681.1:0-3153 GCA_035438165.1 Prosthecobacter sp. | reverse complement strand
GGGATCGATCTGAGATGGAGACGGCGTGAACCTGGCTGCCAAAGCCGATGATCAGAGCGTCGCGCCAAAGAATGGCCTCCTCGAAGGCAAAGCAATCCGGCCTGGAAGCGTGAACCTCGACTCGAAGGATGGGCTCGCCTGCGCCTGACACCGTCACGTGACAATCAGGCGTCGCTGAGCTCGCAGAAACACGACCGACGCAAACCGGCTCCAGCCGCAAGGTCTTCTCGTCGATCGTGGTGGATATGTGGGCGGTTAACATCTACTTGGGCAGATCCTTCAGGGCGTCTTTGAGCGCCTTCTGCACTTGAGCTTCGATGTCATCACCTTCGTCCGCAGCTTTCTTGGAGGCGGAGGGCGGTGCATCGCCGCCAGCGCTCCAATCGAGGCCTTCAGTGAACATTTTGACCACACAGCCTGCTGCTGCCGGCTGAACCATGATCGTCAGTTCCGCATCGCCCTGCGTGCGTTTGAGGATGGCGTTGTTCTTTCCCATCAGGCTTCCGGGGCCGTCCTTCCAGCCCTGCTGTTTCAGATTCGCGGCAAACTCCTTCGCGACCGCCTCGACCGGCCGGGCGCAGGAAAACTGGATCTGACCCACGATCTCCTTGTATTCGACATCGGTCGCATCCTTCGGCAGCGGCAGCTTCCGTGCGGCGATGAGCGGCCCGGCCGCGGGCTTGGGCTCATCCTTTTTCGGCGGTTCATTCGCGGCCGGCTTTGACGCCGCTGCAGTCGCGGGAGCATTGCGCAGCTTCTCCGGCAGGGGCGCGGCAAAGGTCAGATCGACCTCCCACTTCTCGCCGAACGTGTCGAGCTCCATGCCCGTGGTCACGTGACCGGTCACGTTCCCGCCTACGATCTTGAGGTCCTCCATCTTGATCTGGCCGAGCGAGGTGAACCCCTGTTTTTCGTGCGCGCTATGGGCCACCTGGCAGCCGAAAATCCCGCCATCATGATGCACCTTCAGGATCAGCGCGCTGCCGAGCTTTCCGAACACCGCGTCGAACGAGGGCTTCTTCACCTTCGCCGGATCCTTCTCCGTAAAAATCAGCGCGATCGCCTCCTTGTCGCTGAACGGCTCCTCTTCCTCGACCGTCACGAACTGGATCGCGGCATTCTTCCCGTTGCCAGTGAACTTGCCGTTCACCGTTGGTTTCACCGGCGGGTCGGGCCTGGCCGGGGTTTGTGCGGTGGCGAAATCCGCGAGGAACAGCGCGGTCAAGGCCGCAGCTACTTGCCAGAGTCGAAGAGAAGTCTTCATGGCTGGGCATATCCGTAACGGGGATCTGGAGAAGTTCGAATGGTATTTGAGATCCCTGTCTCGGTCGTCGGAACGTGCGACGGCAGCCCAAAATACGTCCCCCCCGGCAAGACCAACGGAAGAGCCGGGCTGCGGATTAAAAAAAATCGAACGCCGAACTGGATGGCCGCCTTTTCAGTTCAACGGTGGGGACTTCCACTTGGTGCTGATGTCGCGCGAGGCCAGATACTTATTCGCCCGGCAGGGGCTCGGTGGGCCAGGTTTCGCGTCAGGGGAGGCCGTAGGCGTTGAGATGAAGCTTTACAGGGCGGTGGCAATTTGATTTTATTCAGGCATGAATCGTGTCACACGCCTGTTGCGAGGTTCTATTCTGACGTTGGATGCCTCGTTGAGGATCATGGCTTTCGTTTGCCTTGCGGCGAGTGCGAAGATCGGCGCACAGGATGGGGCGGCCGAGCAGGTCTGGGTCAGCAAGGAAGGGAAAACGACTCGTGGCAGCTTCCAAGGTCTGACTGATGGCGTGTTGATCATGAAAGTGAATCAGCAGGTGTTCCGTGTGCCGCTGGCAAACCTCTCGCCCGAAAGTGCGGCACAGGCACGGAACCTGGCGGCCAAGGCAGCCGTTGCGGTCGTCGGCACTACCGCGAACGCTGCGCCCGGCAACTTCAAGAACCGGGGGACTTTCACAATGGACGGGAAAACCTCCACGATTTTCAGTGTCAATGTTCAGCGCAATGGCATGACGTCGTATGTGATCGAGACAGTGGTGCATGTGAACTCGGGCATTGGTTCTTTCAGCTCCACGGGGTTCAAACTGAAATGTCAGTCGGGCCAGGAATACGGCTTTTCCACGCGGCCGGTGGAGCGCCCGCTCAAGAAGGTCGATGGAGTGACGGTGATGGAGATGAAACTGCGCGCCGAGGTGCCGGCCACGGAAGATTTATCGACCGCAGTGTTCAGCTATAAAGCTGATGGCTGAACGGTGGTAACGATCACCGCGCCATCACTCGCGTGTTTTTTCTGACGGGACTTGGCAAGTCCCGCTCATGGTGAGGTTCACTCTTCCGGCAGCGGCTCGGTGGGCCAGGTTTCGAGCCACGGCAGGCCGTAGGCGTTGAGGTCGGCCATGAAGGGATCGGGATTGAGCTGCTCGACGTTCCAGACACCGGGCTGGCGATACTCAGACGGATTCGTGAGGAGCTGGCGGGCGGCGATCATGGCGGGGACGCCGGTGGTGTAGCTGACGCCCTGGCTGTTGGTCTCGCGGTAGCACTCCTGGTGGTCGCAGATGTTATAGACGTAGTAGCGCTTCGGCTGGCCGTCTTTGCCGGTGCCTTCGATCCAGTTGCCGATGCAGGTCTTGCCCTTCGTGTCAGCGCCCAGGGTGCCGGGTTCGGGGAGGAGGGTCTTGAGGAATTCGATGGGGATGATGGGCGTGCCGTTGTGCATGACGAGGGTGATGCCCAACGTTTACGAGTGCTTCCGTGTGCTTGATATAAGTGGCGCTATGGGTTGTTGTAAGAAGCGGGTAGTGCGACAAATTGAGGTGCGCATCGGATTCATTCCTTCCGCCACTTGCATTCCCTTCCGATATTGTAGTGTGGGTGACCTCCGCAAATTCAGTGGCGGCAACCTTCAAAAACGTCATGCCCAACAAAACCAAGGCACTTCGCATCTTTATCAGCAGCCCGGGCGATGTAGTTGAAGAACGCGAACTGGCCAAGCAGGTGGTCCAGAGTCTGAGGAAGCGCTATGCCGGCTATTTTTCTCTCAAGCCTGTTCTGTGGGAGGATTTGCCGCTTACCGCCAGCATGTCCTTTCAGGAGGGCATCGATATGGTGTTGTCGGAAGAGCAGGGGATTGATGTCGCGCTCTTCATTCTATGGTCG
>DAORHS010000680.1:0-3156 GCA_035438165.1 Prosthecobacter sp. | reverse complement strand
GGCCAGTTGCAGCCGCTTCTCGTCACTCACGCGACGATAGATCCCCAGGATTCCAGGATCTTGAGGCATCTTCTGTCCCGGCCTGAAAATGATCTCCATCTTGGACTCGCCACCTTTGGCGATGAAGAACGATCCACGCTCCTGCCCTTCATCCACCGAGGCGGCAAAGATGATCTGATTGTCCTTGCGGGTTCCCTGCCCCGCCCAAGCGCCTGTCGATCCCGGATCGGCAGCCCAGCGAATTCCCACCTCCACTCCATTAGTCGAGGTACTGCGCAAAGTCAGATAGCGCTGTCCCACCTCGTCATAAAAATGCAGCACAGGCGGTAACTCCGCCCTGCATTCGCCAGCACCAAACAGCACGAAGGCGAAGACCCCGATCAGAAGCGGGTACAGCGATGAATTCATAAGCGCCCATTCTCAAAGGCGCTGCGCACGGCGCAAGAATTAGAAAAAGCTGTTTTCTAGGCTTCTCTATAACGAATGAATTTTCCGTTAAATAACCGGAACCAACCTGATTGAGATCACTTTTTCACATCATGTTGGCCTCGTGGCTCGGTTCAGACGGGATTTCGATCACTTTGACCCATTTTTTAAATGGTTGGAAATCAATAATCTGCGTCATCTCCGAGTCCTGATCATTATCAAATTTACAATTTTATGAGTTATTTCTGATATGGTTGTTGCAATGATTCTGAATTTTGCTATAAATACTAGCAGAAACAAGAACCACTTACGCAGCCATGAAAACACTCATCCGCCTCGCAATCGCCTCCAGCCTCTTCGCCGCCACCGTCGCGAACGCCCAGAACGGTTACTCTGCCGCCGGTTACTATGCTGCCCCCCAGGCCCAGGCCGCTTACGCTCAGCAACAGGCCAACGCCCAAGCTTGGGCCGCCTACCACGCCCAGCAGGCCAACGCCCAAGCCTGGGCCAACTACTACGCCCAGCAGCAGGCCGCTCAGCAGGCCGCCGCCCAGCGTGCCGCAGCTCAACGCGCTGCAGCCGCCCGCCCTGCCGTCGGCGGTAATTCGCAGATCCGCTTTGACGGTCGCTTCGCCGCCGTCGGTCAGACCGCTCCTCAGGCCCTCCAGTTCGCCGTTTATGCGGCCAACACTCTCCAGAACAAGCCCTACGTGCTGGGCGGCGGCCATCGCAACATCGAGGACAGCGCTTATGACTGCAGCAGCAGCACTTCTTATGTCCTGATCAAGGCAGGATTGCTTAACCGCTGCCTGTCCAGCAAGGAGTTCGCCACCTATGGCGAAGCTGGCGTGGGCCGCTTCATCACCATCTGGGTGAAGCCTGGCGAGCATGTTTTCATGACCATCTGCGGTCTTCGCATGGACACGAGCGGCCAGGTCACTGGTGAAGGTCCCCGCTGGCGCACCAAGGGCCGCAGCTATGCCGGCTTCAGCCCTCGCCATCCTTTTGGCATGTAATTCTCATTTTTGTGACTCGATTCTCACACACGTAAACAAGCATTCATTCAAACCTGAATCTCAGACACCTAAACCGCCTCGAAACTCTCAAAAATACGAATCATATGAAAACCGGCACCACCACCTCCTCCGCCTTGAACAACGAAATCACCCTCGGCTGGAACTCGATGCCCGCCTACGGCGAGGTGATGACCAAGGTCATCGGCACCTCCCACACCGACGTGAAGAGCAGCCTGAACCTCGAAAAGAAGGGCCTCATGAGCTCTTTCTGGAGCATGCTCAGCAGCACCAAGTAAGCGCCGTCAGCGATCCCGCCCTTCGCCTTGCGCTCTGCATCGCCACTGGTATGGCTCAAACCTCCCACGCATGCAGGTTCTCCGCTCCATCGACGCCCTCTCCTCCCTTCCCGGCCCCCTCGCCCTTGCCGTGGGTGTCTTTGATGGCCTGCATCTCGGCCACCAAGAGGTGATTCGGGCCGCTCAAGAGCACGCGGCCCAGCATCACGGCACGGCGGTCGTCGTGACGTTTGATCCGCATCCTGCTCATGTGCTGCGCCCCGGTTCAGCTCCCAAACTGCTCTGCGGTCCGCGCCATCAACAACTCGTCCTCTCTCAAATCGGCATCCCCTGCCTGCTGGCCTGTCCGTTCACCACGGAAACCGCCAAGACACCAGCGCGCGACTTCATTCAGCAACTCGTCGAGGCCTCCCGACCACTGGGCTGCATCTCGGTCGGTTACACCTGGAACTTCGGTCACAAACGCGAAGGCAACATCCACCTGCTCATGGAAATGGGTCAGGAGCACAACTTCGCCGTGTATGGCGTGCCGCCGTTGAGAATCGCCGGGGAGGTCGTCAGCAGCACCCTCATTCGCGAAGCCATTTCCGTGGGCAACTTCACCAAGGCCGCCACACTGCTTGGCCGCGACTATTCCGTCTTCGGCACTGTCATTGAGGGAAAAAAACTCGGCCGTCAGCTCGGCTTTCCCACTGCGAATGTCGAAGTCGAAAATGAGCAGCTTCCACCACTCGGCGTTTACGTCGTCGAGGCACGCATCGACGATGCCTGGCTTCCCGCCGTCGCCAATCTCGGACGTCGCCCGACCGTCATCGAAAACGCCGACCCTTCGCTCGAAGTCCACCTGCTCGACTGGAGCGGCGACTTGTATGGAAAAGACCTGGAAGTGCGCTTCACACGGCTTCTGCGCCCTGAGATGAAATTCAGCGGCCTCGAAGAACTCAAAGCGCAGATCCAGCGCGACATTGTGGCGGCAAAGTAGCCTTGTTGCTGTGCAACAAGGACTGCCTGTTCCACAGGAACAGGGCTACTTTCCTCACGGCTTCTTCGGCTTCGGTGCTTCCTGCTTCGGATAACCTTCCAGCTTCACCACGCTCACCGCCGTTTCCGTGGGAAAATCAGCCGGAACGGCCGCAGTCCGTTCCACATCACCCGTGGCAACCCACTCGGTGCCGCGCTGCAGGATCGTGTAGAAGCCACGATCCAGCATCGAGTAGTCCGCATGACCGAGCGTGGTGTGAAACACGCGACCCTTGTGATAGGCCAGCACCAGGTTGTTCGGCTCGCTCACCGCGGTGAGATCGGACACCGACGTGCTCAGCACGTCCACATTCTCCGCCGGCCCGCGCAGCTTGCTATACAGCTCGTCCTTCGCATGCATCCAGCGCTTGGGCAGGCCACGCGTGATCGGATGATCC
>DAORHS010000679.1:0-3162 GCA_035438165.1 Prosthecobacter sp. | reverse complement strand
CGCCGCCTACCGCGCCAAGAACGGCCTCGCTGCCGATGCCGCCGTGCCCGCCGATGCCGTCACCGCCTCCGGCAGCGGCCTCGATCCGCACATCAGCCTGAAGAACGCCGAGCTGCAAACCGCCCGCGTCGCCAAAGCCCGCAACCTCAGCGTCGAGAAGGTCAAAGAACTCATCACCGCCAGCACCGCGAAGTCCGACCTCGGCATCTTTGGTGACGCGGGGGTGAATGTATTGAAGTTGAACTTGGCGCTCGACGCCTTGAAGTAAGTCTCCCAGGCCATGAACGACGACAACCGCCCTGACCCCGACGCTCTGCTCGCGCAGATGCGCCTGGAGGATGTGAAGTCGAAGTCCGGCAAGCTCCACATCTTCCTCGGCATGTGCCCCGGCGTGGGCAAAACCTACGCGATGCTGCAAACGGCCCGGCAGCGCGTCAAAGAAGGCGTTGAGGTGCTCGCGGGTGTCATTGAGACACATGGCCGCTCCGAAACCGCCGCGCTCCTCGAAGGCATGCGTGTTCTGCCCCGCAAGCAGCTCGAACATCGCGGCTTCACACTGGAGGAGTTCGACATCGACGCCGTGCTTGCGCAAAGGCCTCAGCTCGTGCTGGTCGATGAACTCGCGCACACCAACGCGCCGGGCTCACGACACGCGAAACGTTACCAGGACGTGCTGGAGCTGATCGACGCCGGCATTGATGTCTATACCACGCTCAATGTGCAGCACATCGACAGCCAGGTGGACATTGTGCATCAGATCAGCGGCGTGGCCATCACTGAGACCGTACCGGATTCGATCCTCGATGTCGCGCACGAGATCCAGCTCATCGACCTCAGTGTCGAAAAACTGCTGGAGCGCATGGCCGACGGCAAAGTGTATCTCGGCGAGCGTGCCGAGCAGGCCGTGTCCGGTTTCTTCAAAGAAGGCAACCTCACCGCACTGCGCGAACTCGCCCTGCGCTTCACCGCCGAGCAGGTGGATCGTGATCTGGAGGACATCCGCCGACTGAAGCGCGTCAGCAGCCCGTGGAAAACCAACGCGCGGCTCATGGTCGGCGTCGGTCCGAGTCCGTATGCTGAAAGCCTCATCCGCTGGACGCGTCGTGCCGCCACGAGGCTGAACTGCCCCTGGCTCGTCGTGTGGGTGGAAGGCTCGCGTGTGCTCACTCCTGTCGAGCAAGACCGCCTCACGCGCTCGCTCGGCCTCGCACGCAAACTCGGCGGCGAAGTCGTCTCCGTGACGGGCGAAAACATCTCCGAGGCGCTGATGCAAGTCGCCCGCGAGCGCAACGTCTCGCAGATCGTCGTCGGCAAGCCGGACAAGCCCTCGCTTTGGAAGAAGTCGCTCGCGGATCAACTCATCCTCGGCAGCGGCGACATCGATGTGTGCGTCGTGCGGCCCCTCGCCGCCACTGACAGGGCACGCAACAGCACACCGCTGCAAGAGGCGGTGCCCGAATCTATCATTGGCGAATACAGTTGGGCGCTCGTCTCGGTCTTCAGCATTGCCAGCGTGTGCTGGGGCCTCGTTTCGATCACGGGCTACATGTTCGTCGCACTCGTGTTCCTGCTCGCCGTCGTGCTGGCGGCGCTGCGTTTCAGTCGTGGACCGGTCATGCTCATGGCCACGCTCAGCGCGCTGTGCTGGAACTTTTTCTTCATTCCACCGCAGTTCACGTTTTACATCAACAAGGCCGAGGACTGGATCATGTTCGGCATGTTCTTCATCGTCGCCATCAGCATGGGCAGCCTCACCAGCCGCCTGCGGATGCGCGAGATCGCCGAGCGTCGTCGTTTGCGTCAGACCGACGCCCTTTTGCGCGTAACACAGAGCGCCGCGCTCGCCGCCGAGCCTGAGAAAGGCCTCGCCGAAGCGCTGCGCACCATCAACGAGCTGCTCAACGCCAGCACCGCGCTCATCGTGCGAGAGCAGGACCGCTCGCTGCCGAAGTCCGCGCACAAGGCCAGCAGCTTCCATCCATCGCCCAAAGAATGGGGCGTGGTGGCCTGGAGCTACGAGAACAAACAGTGCGCTGGACGCTTCACCGACACACTGCCCGAGTCCTCCGCCACCTGGTTCCCGCTGCAAACCGCCACCGCGATCATGGGCGTGCTCGGCGTGCATTTGCCCCGCGAGGCAAGGCTCGATTTCACCACACGACAGACCATTGAGGCCTTCGCGTTGCAGCTCGCGCTCGTGTTGGAGAAAGAGCATTTCATTCAGGCCGTCAGCCACGCCGAAGTGCTTGCGCAGTCCGAGAAACTCCACCGCACGCTGCTCGACAGCGTCTCGCACGAGCTGAAGACACCGCTCGCCGTCATCCACGCCTCGTTGGAGGGCATGAGCGACGTGAAGAACCCTTACCTCGCCGAAATCAACACCGCCTCGCAGCGACTCCAGCGCGTCGTGGACAGCCTGCTGCAAATGACACGGCTCGAATCCGAAGTGTTGCAGCCCAGCCTCGACTGGTGCGACCTCAGTGATGTCATTGCCGCCGCCCGGCAGGCCGCCGGCGAAACCTTGAGCACGCATCCCGTGCAGGTCACGATCCCCGACACTCTCCCACTCGTGAAGCTCGACCACACCTTGCTCGCGCAGGCCTTGGCGAACATCCTGCACAACGCCGCCATCTACACGCCGAAGGCCACGCCCATCGAGATCAGCGCCAGCCTCCACGGTTCCAAACTCCGCCTCATCATCCGCGATCACGGCCCCGGTCTGCCGCTCGGTGAAGAACGGCGTGTGTTTGAAAAATTCTACCGCGCCAAAGGCTCACCGGCTGGCGGCACCGGCCTCGGTCTCGCCATCGCGCGCGGCTTCATCCAGGCCCAGGGCGGCGACATCACCGCGCGAAATCATCCCGAAGGTGGCGCGGAGTTCGTGATTGAGGTAAACGTCACCGCCCATGACCGCCCTGATCATTGATGACGAAGTTCAAATCCGCCGCCTGCTGCGCATGGCGCTGGAGTCGAAGGGCTACACGGTGCGCGAGGCCGAAAACGGCCAGCTCGGCCTCCAGGAAGCCGTTTTCCACAAACCCGATGTCATCCTCCTCGATCTCGGCCTGCCCAACATGGATGGCGTGGACGTGCTGAAACGTCTCCGCGAATGGAGCACCATCCCCGTGCTCATCCTCAGTGTGCGCGATCAGGAAGCGGTCA
>DAORHS010000678.1:0-3163 GCA_035438165.1 Prosthecobacter sp. | reverse complement strand
CGATCTCGCAGCGCGAGTTCTACTCGCTCTTCGCCTTCTTCAACAACGTGCCGGAGAAGGGGCTCATCAACGCCGACAATCCGCCGCCGCTTCTCGAAGTGCCCACCGAGCCGCAGCAGCGCGATCTGGCCCAGGCAAAAGCCACGCTGCAAGCGGCGCAAAAGGCCTTCGAGCCTGTTCATGCCGCCTTGAAGCCGCAAATCGCCGCATGGGAGAAGAATGCCGTGCAATCACTCCCGCAGCCGCCGCGTGATCTTGTGTTGCATGAACCCCTGAATGGTCGATTGAGCGCAGGCTTCGTGACCAGGGGGACAACTTTGGAGTTTGATCAGGGAGTGCGTGGCAAGGCGGCGAAGTTTGACGCCACGCAGCATGTGGAGGCAGAGGTGCCCGACTTTGATGCCGATCTGCCGTGGACCATCGGCCTGTGGGTGAACGCGGAGGGCTCCTTGAGCTGCCCGTTTTCACTCATCGAGCCGGAGGGTGAACGCCGTGGACTGGAGATGATCTGGCAGAAGGGCCGGCTCCAGGTGAATCTGGTGCATCGCTGGGGCGCGAGCGCCATCGAGGTCTCCACCGTTGAGGCGCTGAGCGCCAAAGCCTGGCATCACATCGCCGTGAGCTACGAGGGATCCCAAAAGGCGGCTGGGTTGCGCATCTTCTTCGATGGAAAGCCCGCGACGCTGGAGGTGCGGCGTGACTCGCTGGAGGGCGGCATCGCGAATCATGAACCGCTGCGCATCGGCCGGCGTGATTCGGGCCTCGGTTTCTACGGTTTGATTGACGAGCTGCGCATCGTGCCTTTCGCGCTGGATTTGGAAACGGTGAACGGTTGGTTCTGGGGCGAGCGCATCCGCGGCATCATCGAAACACCGGTGGCAAAGCGTCAGGCGCCTGATGCGGAGGTGCTGCTCGACTACTACATCGGGCGCTTTGCCGATGCCCCGGCGCAAAAGGCCCGCAAGGCCGTGCAGACGGCACAAAAAACCGAGAAGGCGCTGCGGGATGCGATTCCGACCACGCTGGTGATGCAGGAGATGGACAAGCCGCGCACCGCTCACGTGCTGGAGCGCGGCCAGTACGACAAGCCGCTCGCATCCGTGGTTCCGGGCGTGCCGGCGGCGATCGCGCCGTGGCAGAGTGACCTGCCAAAGAACCGGCTCGGCTTCGCAAAGTGGCTGTTCTCGCCGGACAATCCGCTCACCGCCCGCGTGGCCGCGAACCGATTCTGGGCGCAGTGTTTTGGCGAAGGACTCGTGCGCACGCCAAATGACTTTGGATCGCAGGGCGATGCACCGACGCATCCGGAGCTGCTGGATTTTCTCGCGGCATCATTTCGCGACAGCGCTTGGAATGTGAAGGCGCTGCTGAAGCGGATCGTGATGTCGCGCACGTATTGTCAGGACTCAAGGATGGGCGATTTCCAATCGCCCACGGCGGTTGAAAACCGCCGTTCCTTGGATGATCCGGAGAACCGCCTGCTCGCCCGCGGCCCCAGCGGACGTCTTTCCGCCGAGGTGTTGCGCGATCAGGCGCTCGCGATCTCCGGTTTGCTCGTGCCGAAGATCGGCGGGCCGAGCGTGAAACCGTTTCAACCACCGGGCTTGTGGGAGGCGGTCAGTTACAACGGCGAAGAGACTTACGTGCCGGATGCCGGCGAGGGATTGTGGCGGCGCAGCCTCTACACCTATGTGAAACGCCAGTCCCCGCATCCGATGCTGCTGACCTTCGACGGCCCCACGCGGGAAAAGTGTACGGTTCGCCGCTCCAGCACCAACACGCCGCTGCAGGCACTGCTGCTGCTGAACGACGAGACCTTCATGAAGGCCGCGGAGGCACTGGCGCAACGATCCGAAGGCCGCAAGGATCGCATCGCGTGGATGTTTCGTGCGGCGACGTCGCGGGAACCCAGGGCGGACGAATGGAAGCTTCTCCAAGGCTTGTTGGAGCGGCGTGGATCGATGACGCTCGTCGCGCACACGATTCTGAACCTCGATGAAGTGATCACCAGGCGATGAACGATTCTCTCCAGCGCCGTCAGTTCATCCGTGACTCAGGTTTGAGCCTCGGCGGCATCGCGCTGGCCTCGCTGATGGGCGATGCGAAGGCGCTGACGCATTTCGCGCCGAAGGCGAAGCGGGTGATCTATCTGTTCATGCACGGCGGGCCGTCGCAGCTCGATCTGTTCGATCACAAACCGGGATTGAAGAAGCTGCACGGGCAGGAGATGCCAGCGTCCGTGGTCGGTGATCAGCGGCTCACGGGCATGACGAGCGGTCAGAAATCGAAGCCGGTCACGGCATCGATGTTCCAGTTCGCACGCCATGGTCAAAGCGGTGCCTGGGTGAGCGAGCTGCTGCCCCACACGGCGAAGATGGCCGATGAGCTGTGCATCGTCCGCTCGATGCACACGGAGGCGATCAATCACGATCCGGCGGTGACGTTTCTGCAAACGGGGCATCAGCAGCCTGGACGGCCGAGCTTCGGCGCGTGGCTCAGCTACGGACTCGGATGCGAAAGCCGCGACCTGCCGGCCTTCGTTGTCATGGTATCACGCGGCAGCGCGGCGCGACCTGCCGACCCGCTCTATGCGCGGCTGTGGGGCTCGGGGTTCCTGCCGTCGAATCACCAGGGCGTCGCCCTTCGCAGCAGCGGCGATCCGGTTTTGTATCTCTCGAACCCCGAGGGCATTGACAGTGCCACACGACGCGACCAGCTCGATGTCATCGCGGCTTTGAACCGCAAGCAGCTCGCGTTGCAGCACGATCCCGAAATCGCCACGCGCATCGCGCAATACGAGATGGCCTTCCGCATGCAGAGCAGTGTGCCGGACCTGACAGACCTCCGTGGTGAAAGCTCGGCCACACTCGACGACTACGGTCCGCAGGCGCGGCAGCCGGGCAGCTTCGCGGCGAACTGCCTGCTGGCGCGGCGCATGGCGGAGCGTGGCGTGCGTTTCATCCAGCTCTACCATCGCGGCTGGGACCAGCACTACAACCTGCCGAGCGATCTGCGTCTGCAATGCGGCGACGTGGACCAGCCGGCCGCCGCACTGATCCGCGATCTGAAGCAGCGTGGCATGCTGGACGAAACGCTTGTCATCTGGGGTGGCGAGTTCGGCCGCACGACCTACTCGCAGGGCAAGCTGGAGCCGACGAATCAT
>DAORHS010000677.1:0-3168 GCA_035438165.1 Prosthecobacter sp. | reverse complement strand
CCAGGCCTGTCATCTCGAAAGCGTGGCCGCCAAATCTGACGCGTGAAATTCAGACCCCGGACGCACTCTTTCAATTCCTAACTCCACATGCGCACCTTGCTCCAATCCCTCCTCACACTGCTCCTGCTGGCCTCCTGTGCCGCACCACGCTCCTCCTTTCATCGGCTTGAGCCGGGCGTCGTAAAGCAGATCACCATCGACATGGGCCGTAGCAACGGTGTTTCACCACTTTGGGGTGCCCTTTGGCTGGCCGCCATCGGCAGCGGCATCGGCAGCGGGACCACGGCGCACGTCATCGGGGCAGGGGGTGGTGCCCTCGCGGGGGGTGCGCTCGGCTACGCCCACGACCAGCGCCTCTCCAGGCGCGTCAACCGCACCGTTGAAGTCGCCGCTAACTCCGGCGTGCTCTACCGCCTGCCCGTGCCTGGCACCGCTTCGCTGCGCATCGGTCAGCACGTTTGGATTGCTTTCGACTCACGCGGCAGGCCGCATCACATAGTCACCATGCCTATGGAGTGAATCTTGTGACGCTGCTCACTTCGGAGGCGCGCCGCCCGGTGCCATGGGCATCTTCATTTCACTGTAGCCTTCCGGCGCGGTGAACTCCTTGGCGTCCACTTCCTGCTCCTTCGCTGAAATGAGCTGCGTGACCATGTTTTTGCCCATCATCGTCATCTCCGACTTCACCACCATGCCGCTGAAATCGGACGCCTGAGGTGCTAGACCGGCCATCGCGCTGCCCATCGCCTTGCCCAGCTTGTCATTGATCGCGTTGATCTCCTCGAACTTCGGAAAATTCTTCGCCACCCAGAAGCGCCCTTTGCCGAGCTGGCCTTCCCAGGTGAAAATTTCGGCCTCCCAGTCGCCGATCTTTTCTTTTTGCCCGGTCGCCACCGGCTTGGCGGCCGGCTGCTTGTCGAGCGGGGCCGAGGCCTTGGCCGCCATCTCCAGCGCCGTCTTCATCGTCGCCAGATCCATTTTCATCATCACCTTCTGCGCGTGCATGAGCATCAGCATGCCCTCCGCCCCCACGACCACGCTCATCTGCGTTCCCACATCCACACGTGCCTGTTCGCCTTTGATCTTCGTGATGGTTTCTTTCTCCTGGCCGTCGGCGTTCGTCTTCTGAACAATCACCCAGTCGGCGCGGACGAACGCGACAGTGCAAAACAGGATGGCGAGGACGCGAATGGAGGTGTTCATGATGCCCTGAGGCTACCCCATGACTGTTTGTGTGGTCAATCCTGATCATCTCCGGTCTTGAATGCCGTTCATCCACTCCGCATGATCCGCCCTGCCGCATGAGCCGACTCACTGATTTCATCCGCCACCATCTCGCCGGTTCGGGCATGCTCGTCGCGCTGCTGCTGCTGTGCGGCTTCTTCAGCATCGTCACCTGGACGGAGCAGCATCCGCAGGATGCCGCAGCGGCGAAGCAGCTCGCCTCACAAATCGCGCCGGATGAGAGGGTGCTCATCGTCGTGCGTCCGCAGGCGGAGGACATCGTCTTTGCGAACGCCTTGAACGCCGAACTCGGCTCCCGCGCGGAGATCGTGCTAGGCGAGCCGAAAGACGCACGTTCCGCGCTGCAACGTGCCGCAACCTCCGGCGGGCTGGATGTCATCGCCTGCAATCAAGCCACCGCTGCCTGGCTCGTCTTCAGCGATCTCGCCACCGACTTCCCTGCGCTCAAAAACACGCGCGTGTTCAAACCCCGGTCACAGTCATGGCCAGTCTTCCTCAAGGCGGACAACCTGCTCAACATCGCCAACCAGATCGCCGTCATCGCCATTCTCGCCATCGGCATGACGCTGGTCATCATCACCGGCGGCATCGACTTGAGCGTCGGCAGCCTCATCGCCCTCTCCGCCGTCGTCACGGCGATGATCGTGCGCGATTTATGCGGCGGCGTGGAAGCGGGAGCGGCGGGCATGTTTGCGGCAGGACTCGGCGGCATCGCCTTGTGCGGCGTGTGCGGTTTGATCTCCGGCACGTTCATCACGCGGCTGCGCATGCCGCCCTTCATCGTCACGCTGGCGATGATGCTGGTGTGCAGCGGGCTGGCTTATCGTCTGGCGGAGAATCAATCCGTCTATCAGGTGCCGGATTCCTTCGTCTGGCTCGGACGTGGTGCCGATTTGTTCGGACTGCCGAACGCCGTCGTACTCATGCTGCTGCTCTACGCCATGGCGCACATCGTGATGACACAGACCAGCCTCGGCCGCCATCTTTACGCCGTCGGTGGCAACACCGAGGCCGCGTTCATCTCCGGTGTGCCGGTGAAGCGCGTCATTCTCATCGCCTACATCCTTTGCGGTCTGCTTGCCGGTCTTGGCGGTGTCGTGACAGCGTCACTTTTGAAAAGCGGATCGCCCACCTACGGCCAGATGTATGAGCTGTATGTCATCGCCGCCGTCGTGGTCGGTGGCACGAGCCTCAGCGGCGGCAAAGGCACCATGCCCGGCACGCTGATCGGTGCTTTCATCATTGCTGTCATTCAAAACGGCATGAACCTCACCAACGTCGAAAGCAACACCCAGAAAATCGTCCTCGGACTCGTCATCCTCGCCGCCGTGCTCGTGGACCGTCTGCGGAAATGAATCTCCTTCGCCCATGTTCAACTCCTGGCTCCCTGAATCCCAAGACCGCCTCCCGCTGACGTGGTGGAAGCAGCATCCGGTCTATCTCGCCGCCATCATCGCGCTCGTCGGCGCCGCGAGCATGATCGTCACCGCCGTGCTCGGCTACGAGCTGATGGGACACTTCGTCTTCACCTTCGACCGTGCCTTTGGCGAGCTGCACCTCTGGACGCCGCTCACCTATGTGTTCTTTAATCCGCCCAGTCTGTGGACGCTGATCGGCTGCTACCTGCTGTGGAGCTTTGGCGAGGCTGTGGAGCGTCATCTGGGCCGCCGGGCTTTTGTGAGGATGTTGCTGCTGCTGGTGCTCGTTTCGCCGCTGCTCATCACCGTGCTTGGACTGTTCGGCATTCGCGGCTTTGCCTGCGCTGGCATCACTCAGCTTGAGTTCGGCGTCTTTGTCGCCTTTGCCACGCTCTATCCGCGGGCGAAGATCAGCATCATCATCCTCACGATCGACGCCTGGGTTCTCGCCGCCATCTTCGTCGGTCTGAACGCCCTGGGCAGCCTCGCCGCGCGTGACTGGGCC
>DAORHS010000676.1:0-3170 GCA_035438165.1 Prosthecobacter sp. | reverse complement strand
GGTCACTTTGATCGTGTCGTCGGCGTGCGTGACGTTTTTGTCCGCCCACGCACGCGGATTGCCGAGATCTTCGGGGTAAGGGTGCCAGGCGACGTTCCAGTCAAAGTCACCACGCTCACGCGCCAGACGCGCGAAAGTGTCGAGGAAGTCGCGTCCGGGCGTCGCCTCCTGTGCGCTGACGTTGTGCATGCTGCTGGCCCAATGATGATCGAAGGACAAATACACCCGCGCCTGCAATGAATGCCTGCGGATGGCCTGATGCGCGAGCCGCACGGCCTTCTCATACTCCGACGCGGCGGTTTCGAGCGGCGCGAGGCCCAGGTTGTTCCAGAGAAAGTGCGAATTGGCCTCATTGCCGATGATCCAGCCCCACACGCGGCCATGCTCAGGATGCGCACCGCTCCAGCGCTTCGCCAGCATGTTCATTACAGCGGGAAAGAAGCCACTGCTCGTGTTCACCGCGCCGACGGTGAACTTGTGGTCCCGCCGATGCCCCGGATGCAGCACCACCGCGTCAATGGCCTGATTTTTCGACGGGTAGGCGATGATGATGAGGTAAACGACGATCCCCGCGTCCGAGAGTGGTTTGATCTGCCGGTCCAGCGACGTGAGATAATTCTGGTTCCACACAAACTCGCCCGCCCCCGGCTTCGACTGCGGCGAATACAGCGCCGTGATGTTCACGTTGATCGTCGCATGATGAATCCCCAGCGCCAGCGCGTCGTCCGTCATCTGCACCTGGATGCCCTTCACGTTCGGCGGCGTGGGAAACGGATCGGCGTTTTGGGCGCTGGCAAAACCAGTGAGAACGAGGCAAAGAAGGAGATGACGCATGAGTGAAGAGCCGATCCATCCACCCACGCCCGCCGTGGAGCAACCCCAACCTGCCTGCGAACGCTGCGGCAAGCCGGGCGCGTCGAAGTTCGGCGACGAGTTCATCTGCGATGATTGCTATGTCGCGTGTGGCTCGTGTTGTGCGGGAGATGAGGAATGAAGAACAGAATGAGGCTCGAACCTCACAACAAGTGCTGAGACGCCTCTCATTTGCCACGTAAGTTGTCTTATGTCCCTCGAAGCCTTCTTCCAGCCGCGCAGCATCGCCTTGATCGGAGCCACGGAGCGTGTGGGCAGTGTGGGGCGGGCGATGTGGGAGAATTTGCACGGGTTTGGCGGCGCAGTGTTTCCGGTGAATGGGAAGCGGGCGGAGGTTCTTGGCGTGAAGGCGTTTCCAAACATTGCGGCGCTGCCGGAGGTGCCGGAGTTGGTGATCATCGTGACGCCAGCGGTGACGGTGCCGCAAATCGTCGAAGAAGCGGGTGCGGCGGGCGTGAAGGCGGTGGTGGTGATTTCGGCGGGGTTCAAGGAAACCGGTGCGGAAGGTGCGGAGTTGGAGAGACGCTTGCTCGAAGCGGCGAAACGGCATGGTGTGCGCTTGATCGGGCCGAACTGCCTCGGGCTGATGAATCCGCATGCGGGCTTGAACGCGACCTTTGCCAGCAGCATGGCGCGGCCGGGGCGGGTGGCCTTCCTGAGCCAGAGCGGGGCGCTTTGCACGGCGATCCTGGACTGGAGCCACGATCAGCATGTGGGGTTCAGCGCGTTTGTTTCGACCGGAGCGATGACGGATGTCGGCTGGGGCGATTTGATCCGGCATTTTGGCAACGATCCGCACACGGAGAGCATCGTGATGTACATGGAGTCCGTGGGCGGCGATGCAGCGGCGTTTCTGGCAGCCGCGCGTGAGGTGGCGGCGCACAAGCCCATCGTGGTGATCAAGGTGGGCCGCACGGCGGAGGCCTCGAAGGCTGCCGCATCCCACACTGGCGCGATGACGGGCAGCGACGAGGTGCTGGATGCCGCGCTGCGGCAAAGCGGTGTGCTGCGCGTGGACACGATTGAGGAGCTGTTTGACATGGCGGAGGTGCTGGCGAAGCAGCCGCTGCCCGTCGGGCCGCGGCTGGCCATCGTGACGAATGCGGGCGGCCCCGGCGCCCTGGCGACGGATGCGCTGGTGCTCGGCGGCGGCGAGGTGGCGCCGATCACGGACGACACGCCGGAAGCGCTGAACGAGGTGCTGCCCGATTCCTGGAGCCATCACAATCCGGTGGATGTGCTGGGCGACGCCGACGCGGTTCGTTTCTCCACCGCGCTGCGTGTCGTGAAAAATGACGCGAATGTGGACGGCGTGCTGGCGATCCTGACACCGCAGGCGATGACGAACCCGACGGCCATCGCCCGCGAGGTGGTGAAGGTCGCGCAGGAGAACGGCAAGCCGCTGCTGACGAGCTGGATGGGAGCGCAAAGCGTGAATGAAGGTCGCGCGATCCTGAACGCGGCGGGCATTCCGACGTATGATTATCCTGATGAGGCGGCGCTGGCCTTTGTGCGAATGCGTGAGCGGCGGCTGCGGCTGTTCTGGCTCACCGAATCGCTCGCGGCCCATGCGGAGGATGTGGAAGAGCTACCGTCGGTGATTGGTGACATGATCGACGCCGTGCTGAAAAGCGGACGCACGCTGATGACGGAACTGGAGGCCAAGCAGGTGCTGTTTGCCGCAGGGATTCCCATCGTGGAGACACGAGTGGGCTATGATGAAGACGCCGCCGTGGCCGCAGCGGAGGCGCAGGGTTTTCCCGTGGTGCTGAAGCTGCTCTCGTCCACCATCACGCATAAAAGCGACTGCGGCGGCGTGCAGCTCAATCTGCTGACTGCGGGGGCGGTTCGGGAAGCCTGGCGGCTGATCCGCGACAACGTCACGCGCCTGCATGACATCGCCGCGTTTGACGGCGTCACGGTGCAGCCCATGGTCACGCGCAAGGGCACCGAATTGATCCTCGGCGCCAGCACGGATGCGCAGTTCGGTCCTGTGCTGCTCTTTGGTGCGGGCGGAACGCTCGTGGAGGTGTTTCAAGATCGCGCGCTGGCCCTGCCGCCGCTGAATCACGCGCTCGCCCGGCGCTGGATGGATCAGACGAAGATCGCCAAGGTGCTGCACGGCGTGCGCGGGCAGCGGGCGGTCGATTTGGCGGCGTTGGACGAGGTGCTGGTCCAATTTGCCCGCCTCGTGCAGCACGAACGGCGCATCGTGGAGCTGGACATCAATCCGCTGCTGGCCACACCCGAGGGCGTGCTGGCGCTGGACGCACGGATCGTGGTGCGGGCCTGAGGAG
>DAORHS010000675.1:0-3180 GCA_035438165.1 Prosthecobacter sp. | reverse complement strand
ACATGCCCGGCTTGACGAAGGTGAGCTTCGAGATCGTCCTCGTGCGTCGTGCTCTCGACATGCCCGGTGTCTGCGGCGTCAAAGACAGTTCCTGTGACATGATCTACTTCCATCGCCTGCTCGAAGTCGCGAAACAACGCGCCGACTGGAGCGTGCTCGTCGGTCCTGAAGAGCTCACCGCCGAGGCCGTGCTGCTCGGTGGCCATGGCGGCATCAATGGCGGCGCCAACCTGCATCCGAAGCTCTACGTCCAGATGTATCAAGCCGCCGCCGCGCAGGATTTGAAGCGCACCCGTGAACTTCATGCCGAAGTCATGCGCCTCGCCGGAAGCATCTACACCGTCGGTCGTCACAAATCCGCCATCATCAAGGGCATCAAGTGCGGCCTGTCGCTTCTCGGCATCTGTGAGGATCACATGGCCGAGCCCTTCCATCGCTTCCGCGAACCTGAGCGGCAGATCATTCGTGAAAGACTCACCGCCCTCGGACTGCGAACCTGATTTCAACCACGGAATACACTGAATACACGGAAAATCGAAACACTCTGGTTCCGTGTATTCTGTGCAATCCGTGGTTGTTGATTCCGTTTCAGCACCCCTTGATCCCATGAATCCAAAATTGATCTACCCCGAAGAGAGCTTCGCCATTCGCGGCTGTCTCTTTGAGGTCTATCGAGACAAGGGCGCAGGTTTCCTGGAGCCTGTTTACCAGGAGTGCTTGGAACTCGAATTTCGGCTGGCTGGCATCCCCACCATCGCGCAGCCACGATTGCAGCTCGACTACAAAGGTACGCCACTGAAGAGCGAATACATCCCAGACTTTATCTGCTACGACAAGATCATCATTGAATTGAAAGCAGTGAAGGAACTCACCGACGCTCATCGTGCCCAGGTGCAAAATTATCTCAAAGCCACGGGCTTCAAACTCGCCTTTCTCGTCAACTTCTGCCATCACCCCCTCATCGAAATCGAACGCATAGTCCTTTAACCATCCTCATCATTCATGAAATTCCCCAGCCTCATCCTTCCGTGTATTCTGTGTATTCCGTGGTTCAATCTCTCCGCCGATCCCGCCATTTTGAAAACCGAGTTCATCTACGAAACAGGCCCCTATCCACAAATCCACGCCACCACGATCACGGAAACGCCCACAGGCCTCGTTTCAGCCTGGTTCGGCGGCACGGCGGAGAAGAATCCGGACGTTTGCATCTGGGTGTCGCGTCTGGTCGATGGCAAGTGGACGGAGAGTGTCGAAACAGCCAACGGCGTGCAGCCGGACGGCACGCGTCACCCGACCTGGAACCCCGTGCTGTTTCAGCCGCGTGAAGCACCGCTGATGCTCTTCTACAAAGTCGGACCATCACCGAGCACCTGGTGGGGCGAACTCAAAACGAGCACCGACGGCGGCAAGACATGGTCTGCAGCCACCAAGCTCCCGAAAGGCATCTTCGGCCCGATCAAGAACAAGCCGGTACAGTTGCCGAACGGCGACCTCCTCTGCCCCACCAGCAATGAAACCGACACCAAACCCAGCGCCTGGGCGATCTACTTCGAACGCAGCAGCGATCTCGGCAAAACGTGGAGCCGCACCGAACTGCTGCACGACGGCCTCACGGTCAGCGCCATTCAGCCGAGCATTCTCGATCTCGGTGGTGACAAACTCCAGGCCGTGGGCCGCACGCGGAAGGGCAAGGTCTTCCAAATCACCTCCGACGACGCCGGCAAGACCTGGGGCGAGATTTTGCTGACTGATCTGCCGAATCCAAACTCAGGCACCGATGCCGTCACACTCGCCGACGGCCGCCATCTGCTCATCTACAATCATACCGCCAAGGGCCGCAGCCCGTTGAACCTCGCCGTGAGCAAGGATGGCAAGACCTGGGAGGCCGCGCTGGTCTTTGAAGACGAACCGAAGAAGGAATTCAGTTACCCTGCGATCATTCAGACCAGCGACGGCTTGGTTCACATCACCTACACCTGGCAGCGCAAGAAGGTGAAACACGTCGTCCTTGATCCCACCAAACTGACCACCCAGCCCATGGTCGATGGCCAGTGGCCCAAGTAATTCGTGCGGCATTCCTCATGAACCGCCTGCTCGCCCTTCTTCTGACCGGCACGGCATTCGCCGCAGAGCCTGTCACCAACTCCATCGGCATGAAACTCGTGCCGGTTTCACCGGGAAGTTTCACCATGGGTCAGAACGGACCTGCGGCGGATTACCACGTGAAGAAGCACGCGGAGAAGTTCGATGATGCCGACTGGGACGAGAAGCCGGTGCATCGCGTGGCCATCACACAGGCGTTTCATATGAGCGCCACCGAGGTCACCGCCGGGCAGTATCGCCAGTTCGACCCGAACCATCGTGAAGGTGGCGACGACGATGCGGTAAATCAGGTGAGCTGGCACGACGCGGTGAAATTCTGCGAATGGCTTTCGGCCAAGGAAGGCAAGACCTATCGCCTGCCGACCGAGGCCGAGTGGGAATATGCCTGCCGGGCGGGCACGACGTCGCTGTTTCACACCGGCGATGCTCTGCCTGCGGGATTTCACTTGTGGGCGGCGGACACCGGTTTGCGGGATCGTTTCTTCCCGGATGAGAAACTGCCCGCTGAATTTCGCCCGAAAAGCACGAAGCTCGCGCTGAAGGTCGCGCAGACACCCGCGAACGCCTGGGGCCTCCACGACATGCACGGCAACGTCTCCGAGTGGTGCGCCGACTGGCATGGCCCGTATGCAGCGGGCGAACAAACCGATCCGATGGGCCGCGAAGACGGCGATTTCCGTGTGATTCGCGGCGGCAGCCATTCACAGCAAACACGTCTGCTGCGCTCGGCGAATCGCACCGCATGGCTGCCTGAGTCGCGAAGTGACAAGACCGGATTCCGTGTCGTGCTCGGTGACTGGCCCAAGAGCAAGCCGTTGCCGCTCGCCGCTTCACCGCTGAATGCACAGAACGTTTCTCAAACGACCGCAACAATCGAGAAAGCGCCGGCAGACGTGCCCTTCTTCGAAGGACCGAAGCCGTTTGTGATCATTCCGCCGAATTCGACCGGCCCGCTGTATTCCTGGCACAACCACAGTCCCGCCATCGCCGAGTGTCCGAACGGCGATCTGCTCACCGTGTGGTACTCCTGCGTCGATGAGGCCGGCACGGAACTGAACAACCTCGCCAGCCGACTTC
>DAORHS010000674.1:0-3185 GCA_035438165.1 Prosthecobacter sp. | reverse complement strand
CGCACCATGCCGCTGTGCAGGGCGGCTTTGATGGCCTGGATCGAGCGGCCGGAGAGCCCCATCACGACGGCTTCTTTTTTCTGGGAGGCGTCAAACGTCACCTGGCGGAACGACTTCATGCGGTGGCTGATTTCTTCCGATCCCAGATGATAGAGCTGGTACAGAGGCGACTGACGCATGAGCTTCTGCATCTTTGAACTCATGCTGCCGCCGATGTTTTTGACGCTCTCGGCGTCTTCGGTGTCGATGGCGGTGAGGTCGGAGGAAATCTTCTCCCAGCGCTTCATGAACTCCTTGGAGGCCTTCTCGATTGTGTTGAGGTACAGGATCTTGCCGACGGCGATGGCCCAGCCGACCACCGCCAGCAGGGCGCAGAGAAAGATGACGACCCAGCCGTCAAAAGTGAGATCCTTGGAAATGTCCGTGATGAGCGAGAGATGCTTCATGATCTCGTTCTCCTCCTCATGATCGGATGCCTCATCCGCGCCGACGATGACCAGCTTGGAGGCATCTGCCGTCGTGCTCTGGTTCACGGCTGCAAAGTGAATGAATCCGGCAGGGCGTGCGGTCTTGGCGATCTGGAATTCGTCCAGTTCGCCCGTGTAACCAGCGAAGGACCCAGCCGCGGGCGACGTGTCCTTGTCAATTTCCACCGGAGTCTTGAGCGAAGGCATGGCCGCGGCCACGGCACCGTAGGATTTGCCGTCGAGATAAACGGTGATGGTGCCCGCGTCTGCCACGGCGGCGATGTGATGCCATCCACCGGCGACGATGGGGGCGCCCGGGCTGGAACGCTGTTGGTTCACTTCAACGAAAGGCACGCCCGCATTGAGGCCAAGGATGAAGACGTTTGCTCCGTCGCGGCGGCTGAGGATCACTTCGTTTGCCTGCAGGGCGCTCGGTTTCACCCACACGGAGACCGTCAGCGGAGCACCGGGAGCCCATTCAGCGAGCGGCGGCGCGGGTGCCTTGATGGCCGACTGTCCAAATACGCGCAGTCCGTTTCCGATGAGCGAGCCCGCTGCGGGAGCGGGGGCGCCTTCTGCGTTGGCTCCGGTGGGAGATGAATCAGTGCCGGCTTTGGAAGCATCGCCGAAGTGGTAAACGAGCACGGTGTTGTCATCGTAGGTCTCCTTGGCAGGATCGACGGTCACAGCTTCGGTGGTGTTGCCGTAGTAGAGCCAGATGCTCGTGGCCGTCGCGGGCTTCAGTTCCGGCACCTGCACCCAGACGTAGGCTTCGTTGAGCAGGGAGTCCCATTTTTCGACGTGATGTTTGAGCTCCGTCTTGTGATCGTCCGCGACGAAGCGCAGGTCGCTGCCGTCTTCCTTGGACGACATGAAGCTGAAGACGCCCTCATGCAGGCGCACGAGCACCGCCGTGGTGCCGATCGGTTCGCTGATGGCAACACCTTTGCCCGTGGTGTCGATGTCGATCTTTTTGCGAATCGTCCAGGCTGGATTCCACCAGTTCTTTTCGGCGGCAGGCAGGTCGGAGAGGGCCGTGAGGTGCGAACCCAGGGTGATGAGCAGGAATGTCAGGAGGCGTGGTTTGAGGAGGCGCATTGGCGGGTGTTTCAGAAGTTGCGGCAGGGTTTAGAAGTCCATGCCCAGGCGGAAGATGAGGAAGAGGTTGTGGGCGACAGCGTTCGGCTGCGTGATCAGCGGCATGGCGAGGTCGAGAGAACCGGTAAGGTGGTTCAGATAGCGGACGCGGGTGCCGAACCCTGCGCTGGCCAGATCATAGGTGCGCTCCTGCCCGGGCAGCGTGCTGTTGACGTAGAGTTTGCCGCCCTCCACAAAGCCATACACGCGCCATTCGTTTTCCTTCTCCTTGGCGCTGCCGATGAACGAAGGGCTGCGGAGTTCCAGCGTGCCGAACACGCCCGAATCACCCAGCTGCGTGGCGATCAGATAGCCACGCACCGTGTTCAGACCACCGCCGGCGATCTGCTCGGTATTGATCAGCGCCTGGGGGGATGCCTGGCCCTGTACCCGCGTGTAGAGCTGGAGGCCTTCCGGCAGGTCGTGCGTGTGGGAGAGATCACCGCGGAAGTAGAAGAAATTGTCACTGGCATTGAAACGGCGTGCGGCGAACTCGCTCTGTGAGCCGCCCATGCCGCCGAGGTGCCAGGTGAGCCCGGCATTGAACTCCGTGTAGGTGTTCTCCGTCACACGGCTGAGGCTGTAGGACAGCGTGAAGGGGTAATACTGAATCGGGGAGGAGATCACCGCGCCGCCTGCGGCCACGTCCTGGACGAAGTTTTTGTAATCCATGCCGAAGCTCAGCGAATGGAAGTAACCCTGTTCCGCCGGCAGCGTTTTCATGAAGCGCAGGCCGAAGATCTGTCCTTTCCCGATCACCGTGCCGCCGCCCAGCGTCGAAATGTTGCTGTCTTGAATGGTGCCGGTGAGCATCACGCTCAGTCCTTCCACGCTCTCCAATGGCGCGAGGTAGAAGGCCGAATAGACCGTGCCGTCGGAAGCTTTTTCCGGCGCGACCTGAAAGCTCAGGCCAAGTGTGTGGCCGAGCTGCCAGAGGTTGCTGTAACTGATGGAGCCGTTGAGCCGCAGCGGGACTGTGTTGGCATTGTGCTGGTTGTTCAGCTCCCAGCTTCCGTGCAGCGGCAGCTTGTCCTCGACATTGAGATCAATGTCCACCGTTCCCGGCACCACGCCCGCCCGCAGTTCGGGGGTGATCTTGCGATCCCGCCAGCGGTTCAGCGCGATGATGTCCTTGGTGATGTTGTTGAAGTTCGGCACTGATCCCTCGGCCATCGAGGGAGCCTGTTCCTTGATCTTGCTCGGCAGGAAATAGCGCGAGCCCTTCACGCGCAGCCGACCCACCGGTGCCTCCGTCACCTCCATGTAAATGATGCCACGACCACCGGTCTGCTGCGGCACCTGAACGTACACGCTTTGATAGCCCTTTGATTTATAAATCTTCTCCAGCGCCTGACGCGCCTGCTCCACATCCTGCTCTGACCGGCCCGGCCCCATGAAGGGATACACCGCCTCCTCGATCTCAACGGGTTTGAGCAGCTTGTTGCCACGCACGCGGTACTCACGGATGTAGAGATTGCCGAGCTGTGACTGGGCTGTTGCAGGCTGCGTTTCCACCGCCGTCTCTGCGGCGTGCATGGGGGCTGAACCTTCGTGGACTCCCGCCAGAATGAGCAGCACGCA
>DAORHS010000673.1:0-3186 GCA_035438165.1 Prosthecobacter sp. | reverse complement strand
GAATGCGGCGGGCAGCGTCGCCATCGAGACGATGCTTGCGGATCACCGCCTGCTTACCGAACACGGCCTGCAGCCGACCTTGGACTGCATCAACGGTTACGTGCAGCCGGAGGAAACCGGTCCCGTGCGCACGGATGTCTGCTCCTGGCATGTGGACAGCGCCACGTGCGAGGCGGACACCTGGCTGTGCACTTACTTCGGCCCATCGTCTGAAGGCCTCGTCAACGAACAGGCCATTCGGCGTGTTGATTTGCCGGAAACACGTGCGGAACTCCTCAAAGCCTACGGCGGCGTGGATGACGAAGGCTTCCGCGAATGGCTCAACGATCACTACTACGACCTTCACTACACGCCGTTGCCCGGCGCGAAGCCCTATGCCTTCGGCATCGGCCATCTCTGGCGTGTCGCCACGCTCCATGACGGCTGCCCGGTCCCGCCGTGCATTCATCGTGCGCCCGATCCGGTGCCGGGGCAGAAGCGGCTGCTTCTCATCAGTTGAGAGTGAAATGCCGAATGTGGAATGACGAATGACGTGTCTGCATCAAGCCCCAAAGGGGCTTCCGGATCATAGCGAAGGGTTGCGCTGCGAAGCGGCGCTACCCTGGTAAATGGTGCGATGGTCTGGTGGGAACGCCAAAGGTGTTCCGTATCTGCCCGGGATCAAAGCCGGTTCGGAACACCTTTGGCGTTCATGGCTCCGACGCTGCCATTTTCCAGGGTGGCCTCGCCAAGACTCGGCAACCCTTCGCTATGTTGCGGAAGGCCGTTGGCCTTCGGCGCTCAACATTCCGGCGAGATGCCTGTGGAAAAGCGACGACTCGTTACCGCTCGTCATTTTAAACCGGCATCGTCGTTCCCGGCACCGCCACGGGATACCATCCCTCCGCATCCGGCATCACCGGCGGCTCGGTGTTCCAGGTGAGGTTGTCGGGCGCGAGGCCTTCTTGCGAGGCCATGACCTGCTCCCAGGTGATCACCTGGCCCGTGTAGGTCGCCATGCGACCCATCACGCCCATCAGCGTGGAATGCGCCGCGTATTCCGCGTCGATGCGCACTTTGCCCGTGCGGATGTTTTCAAAAAACGCGTCGTGTTCGAGCTGATACGGATCCTCCTTGTTGCGTGTGCGCTTGCCGCCGGGCGGCTGGCCGTTGATGAGGAACTTGCCGCCGTTCGCCAGATCCGCAGCCCCTTTCGTGCCGTGGAAATGCTCGCTCACATCGCGTGCACACTTGCCGCCGATCTGGCAGCACTGGCTCAGGATGCGCATGCCGTTCTCGTATTCAAACTCCACCGTGTGGTGGTCAAAGATCGTCCCGTTCTCCTTCGCCCGGCGCACCTGTCGTCCGCCCTGGCCTGTCGCCTTGATCGGCATCACGCCCTTCATGACCCAGTTCGCCACGTCGAGGTTGTGGCAGTGCTGCTCCAGGATGTGATCCCCGCTCATCCAGGTGAAGAAGTACCAGTTGCGGATCTGGTAATGCAGCTCGCTCTCGCCGGGTTCACGCACAAATCCGGGACGCGAGGTGCCGTTCCAATACACACGGCCAAAGACGAGGTCGCCGATCTCCCCCGCGTGAATGCGCTCGATCATGTCGATGTAGCCCGGCTGGTAACGGCGCTGAAAGCCCACGCACACATTCAGGTTCTTCTGCTTCGCCTCCTGCGCCGCCGCGATCACCCGCTTCGCGCCCATCGCATCCACCGCCACCGGCTTCTCCATGAACACATGCTTTCCCGCCTTGATCGCCTGCTCAAAGAGAAACGGCCGCGGCCCCGGCGGCGTCGTGATCAGCACCACGTCCGCCAGCGCAAAGGCCTTCTGGTAGTCCTCGAAATTCGTGAACACCTGATCCGGCGGTACCTCGACCTGCCCCTCATGCTTCGCCTTCAGAATATCCAGCGCCGCCTGCGCCTTGCCTTCCAGCGGATCGACGACCGCGACGAGTTTGATCGTTGATCCCGCCGTCAGCGCCTGATTGCAGGCCCCCGTTCCGCGTCCACCGCAGCCGATGAGAGCGATCTTGATGTCGTTGTCTTTCGGCGCCGCAAAGGCATGCGTGGCGGCAGAAAGAGCTGCGGCTGAGGAGGACGTGAGGAAAGCGCGGCGTGTAGTCATGGCGATGGTCGGTTGTTCTCAATGAACCCCCCGCGGCCCCCCGACCTTTCATCTGCACTTCGATGCGTTGTGCAGGCTGCAGCAACTGGTGATCGGGATGATATGCGCCGGCATGACAACCCCGAGTCATTACCGGGTGTCCAAGAGGGCAAGGGAACTCTCCGGTCTCGAGGGAGAAGAGCATCGTGCTCCACGCACATGGCATGGTGGTTCATCTCTTTTTTTCCTCGCTCCTGATGCGCGGCGCTCAGTCCTTCGTCAGCCACGCCAGCACGTCCTTCAGCTCCGCACCCCAGCAAGCGGGATCATGCCTGCCGTCGTATTCGTTCAAACGGACGTTGTGACCGGCCGTCGTCAGCGCGGTGGACAGACAGAGCCTTGTCTGTCAAATAATGCAAAAGCCAGATGGGGAGATGGGGAGGCAGGAATGGGCTGGGGGCTGGGCTCAGTTCTTGGTTGTGGCTTGCCTGAATGGGAACGGGAGGCGGGGAATGACGAATGCGGCGTTACACCGGAGCGTCTGTCTGACAAGCGTGATCGCGTCATCAAGGCATCTGGCGACGTGGACTTTGCAGATCCATTCTTCCAGGATTCAGGCAAGGAAAGGGGGCGGGATGGCAGTCAATGACCTTCACGACATCTCCGGCGCGAAGCCCGTGGGCGGGTACATCGCGGGTGAGCACGGCATCGGTGTAGAGTTCGAAGGTCATGGACAGAAAGGAGGGATTGACAGCGGTGGCTGAGCAAAGCCTTGCCGCTCTCCCATCGCGAGGAACCCAGACGCGTTGGATCCTGAACCCCGCCGACGGAGAGGCTGGCGGGATGGGGCACCTTTGTTACTTGTCGAAGAACGATTCCTCTTCGCGATCGCCGACCTTGAGGTAGCGGTAGAAGACTTCGAGCTGAAGCGTGCAAAGGCACTGGCGGTAGATGTCATCGGCGGCGTCTCCTGCCGGCCAGTTCGGACGACCACGTTTGAAGGAGCCGTCGGGCTGCTGGGCGCTGAGGATCTGTGGCAGGAACTGCTGGTTGTAGAACTTCCAGTCATCCCCGCCCTGCTGGAAGAACG
>DAORHS010000672.1:0-3190 GCA_035438165.1 Prosthecobacter sp. | reverse complement strand
CTGGAAAACATCCTCGGCACGCCGCCGCCCCCGCCGCCGGACAACGTGCCGCCGATCGATCCCGATGTGCGCGGCGCCAAATCGATCCGCGACATCCTCACCAAGCATCGCGAGAACGCTGGCTGCCTGGAGTGCCATCAGAAGATCGACCCGCTCGGCTTCGCGCTCGAAAACTACGATCCCATCGGCCAATGGCGCACGCATTATCCCGCCGGCAAAAAACAAGGCCCCAAGATCGACGCCGCCGGCGAGCTGCCGGACGGCAAGAGCTTCCAGGACATCACCGGCCTCAAGAAGATCCTCCTCACCCGCCAGGACCAGTTCGCCAAAATGCTCACCGAAAAACTCCTCGCCTACGCCTGCGGTCGCCGCATGGAAGGCGGCGACCGCCAGCAGGTCGATGCCATCCTCAATGCCGTCGCCAAAGAGAACCAAGGCATGCGCAGCCTCGTGGAGCAGGTGGTGCTGAGCGGAACTTTTGGCCGATAGAGCCTTCCCGAACCACGGAGTGGTTCCCCACGAATAGCCAGGGGTGAAACCCCTGGTGCCCGCCATGCGCATCATCAACCCCGGAGGGGTTGGCCAATGCACGTAACGCCTCGAATCACGGCAAATAGTCCGCCTTCCAATTCAGATGCGCTGCTTCAACCATCTCTCGATACTCATCCACAAACCCCACCCCATGATGATGTCGTTCCTGATCTTTGATGTACGCGATCAAGGCAGGCCTAGCCTCTGCCGCAACGGTGAACGCTCCATAGCCCTCCTGCCAATATTCAAACAACGGAAAGACGTTCTGTCCTTTGATCCACGCGGATGACGCCGTCTTGATCTCCTTGACCAGATCCGCGAGCGCCATGGACGGATGCAGTGAGGTCAGAATATGAACGTGGTCCTCAATGCCACCGATTCGATACAGGTGACAGTCGCGTTCCTTGATCACACCCCAGATGAACCGGCAGAGATCGTCACGGCGTGACTTGTCCAACGCACGAACGCGGTTCTTCGTGCCGAAGACGATGTGGTAGGTGATGTCGGTGTAGGTTGCCATGCCACAAATTGAACAGGATGACCGCATTGGGCAACCCCTCCGGGGTTGGCACCGTGCCCGACGCGCACCAGGGGTCATGCGACCCCTGGCTATTGATGGGGAATCCCTCCGGGATTCGTGAGGCCGGCGAAAGTTGCCTTGCTGCTTCCCTTCGCACTTTTCGATTGGATTGCACCGTCTCTGTCGTTAGGGCTGGGCATGAAGCTTTTGACTCTTCTTCTCTGTCTTATCACCACCATTGTCACCGCGCAGGTGCCGCTGGAGGAATACAGCACGAACCATGTCACGCATGGCCCCATGCTTGGGCTCGTCACGGAGAACAGCGTGCGCGTGTGGGCGCGGACGCATAAGGCGGGCGAGTTCACGGTGCGCTATGGCACTTCAGAGACGCCACTCGACCAAACTTCTGCGGTGGTCAAAACCAACGCGGGTCATGATCACACGGGATCGATCACGCTGACCGGATTGAAGCCGGGGACGACGTATCATTACCAAATCTACATCGGCAAGGTGCCCAGCGGGCCGGCTGGCAGTTTTCTCACGCTGCCGAGTGCGGAGGCGCATCGCGAGGCCACGCACAATCCGAAGGGGCTCTTCAACTTCCGCTTCCAGTTCGGCTCCTGCGCGAATCAGAACCCAAAGAACGGCATCGGGCCAAGTTTGCCGACGTACGCGACGATGCTGCGTGAACTGCATGGCAAGTCGCTGTTCTCGATCATGAACGGCGATTTCATCTATGAGGAGCACCGCTCCATGCCGGTGTCCGACTGGCTCATGGAGGTCGGTTTGAAAGCGGAGCAGACGCCGAAGATTCTCGAACTCGCACCGAACGTCGTCGGCCTGTGGGAGAACTACAAAACCTACCTCTCACGCGGCCTGAACATGGCGGCGTATCAGCGCAACATGCCCACCGTGTTCACCTTCGATGACCACGAACTCGTCAACGACCTGCGCGGCACCGGCACCATCGGTTTCCGCGAGCGCCGCGCCGTGTTTCGCGACATCGGCATCCGTGCGTGGGAAGATTACGTCGGCTGGGCAAATCCGCGAGCGACCACGCAGGACATCCACTTTGGCAAAGCCGCATTGAAAAAGGGCAGCGACATCCTCGTGGACGAAAGCGCGGACTTTACCAAGATCGACCTCAAGCAGGCCGCGACGCTTCATGTGCATTGGGGCAAAATCACGTCGGGCGAGGACGACATCCGCCTCGACAACGAAGCGCCCGACAACCCGAACGCGGGTGTGTTTGGCATCACCGAAGTCCTCGACGCGCATCGTCTGCGCATCACGCCGGCGGCTTATGCGGACAGCACGGGCGCGTATTCCATCGGCCGTCACTCGTATGGCAAATTCACCGTGGGAAACTGCGACTACTTCATCCTCGACTGCAAAACGCACCGCCAGATGCACGACATGAAAAACCCGATGGCGCCTGGCCTCACGCTGCTGGGCGAAGCGCAGAAGAAATGGCTGCTCGATTCCATGCGCGAGAGCAAAGCCGACTTCTTCTTTGTCGTGTCTTCGGTCAATTTCATGATCAAGCACAACGGCGCGGGCGGTCACGAGTTCACCGAGGGCAAGGACGAGGCCTGGACCTCGATGATGTGGGAGCGCGAGCAACTGATTGACGCCTTCGACGCCTTGAAAAAGCCTGTGTGCATCTTCACCGCCGATTTGCACAACAGCTTCGCCATCAAGATCACCGACCGCGTATGGGAGTTCGCCTCCGGACCGCTGAATTCCGTCAATCACGTCCCGCGAAATGACGAAGGCGACCGACCCGCCACCGGCCTCTACCAGTCCGGCCCGCGCACCTGCGACATCCGCTGGTCCAGCTACATCCTGCCGGACCTCGAGCGATCGCAGCGCATGTATCCATACTACTGCACGGTGCAGGTGAACAACGTCTTCAACATGCCGCAGAAGCTCGGCGGCACGCGCTGGGTGGCCTATCCGCATCCGCAGATCATCTTCCAATACTACGACGGCCGCACCGGCGAGCACGTCTATTCCGAAGCGATCAGCACTGTCCGTGATCCCAAATGAAACGACTCTTCCGGTGGCTGCGGTATCCCGTGCTCGTTTTCACAGCCCTGCTCATCGCCGCAGGCTGTGCGAACCGCGTGCCAAAGCTAC
>DAORHS010000671.1:0-3196 GCA_035438165.1 Prosthecobacter sp. | reverse complement strand
AGGCTTCGGCATCTACCAACCAAGGCCAAAGCTGGTCTCCGCTTGAGTCGCTGACCTCTTCTACCAACGGTTGGGAGAAAACCACTCAGAAGATTACATTTAGCAGTCCTACAAATTCGCTACGCCTTCGTTTCTCGGCGACGAATTTAGACTCCTGGGCGTTTCAAAAAGCCGCCATCGATGCGCTCAAAATCAATGCTTACGTTTGCGCTTCTCACTGCCCGGCCGATTTTAATCACGACGGGGCACAAAACGTTCAAGACATCTTTGATTTTTTGTCGGCGTTCTTCTCGAACGAGATCAGCGCCGATGCTGATCATAGCGGCGCTGTCTCGGTTCAAGATATTTTTTCGTTCGTAGGCTTATGGTTTCAAGGATGCTGAAGTGGGCTTCCAAAGGGCGAGGAGTGCGCGCATCGACACATTCAAAGTCCCTTCGGACGGAAACACATTGAGCGTTTTGTAATGCTGATAAAACTTCTCTGCCATGGCCGCCGAGTCGATACTCGAAAGGCCATGCTCTTTCTGCAGCTTCTCTAAGAGCATTTTTTTGACGTCAACCGCTGGCAGCTTCGCCAAATCTTTTGCACTCATAGTTTGCCTCCCTTACTGGCATAGGGCCGTACGCTGTGCACAAGCCTTTTGAACCTGCTCGACTTCTGCGACGGTGAACGCTGCGACCTTGATGGCTTCTGCCTTGCCATAGCAGTCGTTATCTACAGACGAACCCGCCACCTTGCAGACTTTTTCGTTGAGTTCCGGCGTACAGGCCTCGATGAACTTCACAATTTTTGCAGCATCGTTTGCCTCGGCATCGGCCGCGTCCAGTTTATCGATACACTCGAGATTCACACGCGCCTTCAGCGAGAGCGTGCCCATATCGCTCACCTTGTTTTGAAGATTTCGCAGATTCCAATCCAGATTGCGAATATCAGACTTCGCTGACCGCATATCGCTCTCGAGCCAACTCACTCGTGACTCCAGATAGTCTTTCGGAGCGGCCCCGTCTTGAGCCAAAACTCCCACCAAAAGCATTCCAAAAATAAATGACATATTTCGTCCTCCCCAAACCTAAGAATGCCAAGAAAAAGCCGCCAAAACACCCAAAAACTGGGCCTAAACTCGATTGATCCGAACCCCTAACCTCTTTAGTCTTTTGCTTAATAAAGGAGTGGGTCACATGGTCGAAGCCATCGCCGTGCACCACCAGGTACCTGCCGTGCGGGGATTCATGAATGTGCTCGTCCACCAGCGAAAGGCCCGCCAGCTTGAAGGGCAGAAACTTCTCCAGAATGTCATCATGATTGCCGCGCAGGTAGATGACTTCAGTCCCCTCCTTCTCCATCTTTTTGAGCACCGTTCTGACAAAATGCGTGTGCTCCTGGGTCCAGCGGCCGGAACTCTTGAGCGCCCACACATCAATGATGTCGCCGTTGAGGACGAGCTTCTCGCACTTGCAGTGGCGGATCAGGTGCGCGGCCTGCACGGCCTTGGAATCAGCCATGCCGAGGTGGACATCCGACATGAACAGGGTCTTGATTCGAAGCTTGGTTTTCATGGTCTTCCTTTCGGGTGGGGTGGCAGGCGGATCGGGAGAAGCGGGTTGTGAATAGAAACAACTCCGTGACTCAGGGTGCTTCCCGTCGCCGGAGAAGAAAGGGCGCAAGTGAAACCTTTTCGTCACGGACACAGCGGCTTCCTGCCATGGGAGCCTGAGACTTTACTCGCGTCACAATTTCGGCGACTCGGACGCCTGCAGCAGGTGATCCACCTCCTGCTGATGGTTGATCTCGGTGCGGGCTCTTTGTGATGCTGCCCGGCTGTTGCAGGCCCGCCAAACAAACCAGAGACCCGCGGCAAACAAGGTGAGCGCCATGATGGGACCGCCGTAATGGCGGATGAAGCGGGTCTGCCTGCGCCATTCGAGGAAGCTGTGAAGTTCATCGTGCTGTCTCTTGAACATGGGAGGATCATGAAAGGCGGAACGATCGTCTCAACAGTGAACGGGTCACAAATCTGTTGCCACCTCCTGCCGCCGGGCTGGAGGTGGTTGTTTCAGTCGTTCTCCTCATGAACTCCTGACCGGCCCCCTGACTCGACGGAGCGAGTGCTGGCTTCTTCATTTGGAAAGAGCAACGAAAACGTCACAAACCCTCTGCTCACAAGATATGCGACGAGATCGTAACACGCTTGTCTTTGGCAGAACCGTGTTCATGCCGTCACAATCCTGTCACCCGATCATGAGCAAAATCTTGGTAGTCGATGACGAAAAGGATATTGTCGATCTCGTGAGTCTTCATCTCCAACGAGAAGGCCACGAGGTTGTGTCGGTGGGCAATGGTCTCTCCGTCCTGCCTGCCGCGGTGAAGACGTCGCCGGATCTGATCGTGCTGGATATCATGCTGCCGGGGATCGACGGCGTGCAGGTGCACCGCCGGCTGCGTGCGGACACACGCACACGGCACATCCCTGTGATCATGCTCACGGCCCGGGCTCAGACGAATGACCGCATTGCGGGACTGGAGAGCGGAGCGGACGACTACCTGACGAAACCTTTCAGCCCGCGTGAGCTGATGCTTCGCATTGGAGCCGTGCTGCGGCGGTCGCAAAAAGTGGTGATGCTGGCGGAGCAGCGCATCGGAGAGTTCCTGCTGGACCGCAAGAACATGTCTCTGTCGATCAGCGGCAAACTGGTTGAACTGACGATCACCGAGTTGAAGCTCATCACCACACTGATGGCCAACCCGGATGTGATTCATTCACGGTCCGAGCTGCTCAGCGCGGTCTGGGGATACGCGGATGACACGCACTCCCGAACGCTGGACACGCACATCAAGCGCCTGCGTGACAAGCTGGGAGATCATGGACGGCACATCGGCACGCTGAGGCGTCAGGGGTATTTTTTTCAAAGTGTGGTTGAGGAGATGTCCGAAGCATGATCACCACGGAGATGCCGCCGCAGGCGTGTTTGGACACCTTTTCCGAGCCAGGACCTGCCGACGTGTCTTCGCCGATGTGCATGCAGGATGACTGCCGGCTGTTTGGCGTCCTCCTCAATGAGACGCCGCAGGGCATTCTGGTGATCGATGACGAGGGTGTGCTCGTGTTTGTCAATCTGGCGATGAACGCCCTGTTTCTGCCGATTCCCATGACCGTGGGCGGGAGGCTCGGGGTTGAACCGGAGCTGAGTCTGATCG
>DAORHS010000670.1:0-3208 GCA_035438165.1 Prosthecobacter sp. | reverse complement strand
AAGTCGCCGCCGTGGCCACCGCGCCACTCAACAAAGAGGCGCTGCATGCTGCTGGCATCAAGTATCCAGGTCACACGGAGATGTTTGCCGAGAAAATGGCCGCTGAACGCTCCTGCATGACGTTTTTCTCAGCGGAGATGATTTGCAGCCTCGTCACCGTCCACATCGGCTATCAGGACGTGGTCCCCGCGCTGACGACAGCGCGCATTTTGGACGTCATCGAACTCACCGCCGATGCCGTGCAGCGTGCGCTTGGCAAAAAGCCGCGGATCGCCGTTCTCGGCCTCAATCCTCATGCGGGTGAGCACGGACTCTTCGGCCGTGGCGAGGAGGAAAACATCATCGCTCCCGCCATCGAGGCCGCGCGTGCCAAAGGCATCACCATCGAAGGCCCGCTGCCGCCCGACACGGCCTTCATCGCCGCCAAACGCCGCAGCGTGGACGCCTACATTTGCATGTATCATGATCAGGCGCTCATCCCGCTCAAAGCCCTCGCTTTCGACACCGCTGTCAACACCACGCTCGGCCTTCCGGTGCCCCGCACCAGCGTCGATCACGGCACCGCCTGCGACATCGCCTGGCAGGGCAGGGCCAGTGGAAGCAGTCTGGTTGAAGCCGTGCGTCTTGCGGCCAAGATGGCGGGGTAAACCGCCAACGCTCATGTCCACCCACACCGCCACGATTCGCTGGCAAAATACCGGCCCCGCCTTCCTCCAGCGTCAGTACTCGCGCGAGCACACCTGGCGCTTCGACGGTGGTGCGGTGGTCGCCGCCTCGCCCTCGCCGCACATCGTGCCTGCGCCGTGGTCGAATGCGGCCGGCGTCGATCCCGAGGAGGCGTTCGTCGCCTCAGTTGCCAGTTGTCACATGCTGTGGTTTCTCCACATCGCGCTGGATGCCGGATTCGAGCCGGAGAGTTATGAAGACGCGGCTGAAGGAGTGATGATCAGGAACGAGCATGGCAGGTTGTGGATCAGCCGCGTGGTTTTGCGGCCGAAGATCGTCTGGAAGGGCGAAAACGTGCCTTCGGAGGCCGAGGTCGCGCGTCTGCATCATCTCGCCCACGAAGAATGTTTCATTGCGAACTCGATCAAGACCGAGGTGGTCGTCGAATCATGATCGTCATCATCGCCGTGGACACCGACACGCGGTTGAAGTCCGAAGATCAAGCAGCCGGCCTTCTCAAAAGGCGGGCACATCCTGTGCATGCACGGCCTCGCAAATCATGCGCAGCGAGGCTTCGAGATTGCCGTCGGCGGTTTTGAAGGCGTCGGCATCAATGGTGAGCGGCGCGCCGAGGACCACGAGCGGCGCGCCGTATTGCGGGCACTGGATGGCCTGTTCCAGGCTGAGACCTCCGACGGCCTGTACGGGGATTTTGACGGCATTAACGACTTCGCGAAGCTGATCGAGCGGACTCGGCATGCGCTTTCCTGCTGCGGCGATGCCGCGGCGCTCATCGTAGCCGATGTGGTGGATGACGTAGTCGCAGCCGAGGTCTTCGAGGAACTTCGCGCCCTCGATCATGCTTTCGCAGACCATGTTGTCGCCCATGACCTTGCAACCGAAGTCGGCGCCAGCTTTGACGACGCATTTGATGGTTTCTGCATGCGCACGGGCCATGACGACGACATGCGTGGCACCCGCTTTCGCCATCATCTCGGCTTCGAGATAGCCACCGTCCATCGTCTTCAAGTCGGCCACGATGGGCGTGTTCGGGAAGGCTTTCCGCAGCGCGCGTACGCCGTGCAGGCCTTCGGCGAGGATGAGCGGCGTTCCGGCCTCCAGCCAGTCCACCCCGGCGCGCATGGCCAGCGCGGCGGTTTCGAGCGCTTCGTCGATGTTGGTGAGGTCGAGGGAGATTTGAACGATGGGTTTCATGGCGTTGGCAGGAAGGTTGCACAGCAAAGCAAAGCCGGGCATCATCGTCACGACAAAGATGATGCGAAATGCGACACCCCTGAAGCCACGCGAACGCCTGCAGCGCTCCGCGGCCGAGATCGCGCGCTGGAAGAAGGAGCGCGAGGCCTGGATGGCCACGCTGGAGCCGACGCTGCTGTTTCAGCGGCTGTTTGATCACATCCCGGGCGTGTATTTCTTCGCCAAGAACAAGGCCGGGCATCTCATGTTCGCCAGCCAGGGGCTGCTGCAACGCTATCAGATGCGCGACGACTCCGAGATCATCGGCCGCACGGACTTCGATCTGAATCCCGACACGATGGCGCAGGCCTATGTGGATGACGACAAGCGCCTCCTGGCCGGCAAGGCGGAGGTGATTGAGCGCATCGAGCTGTGGTGGGACTCGCAGGGCATTCCAGACTGGTTTCTGGTGACGAAGCTGCCGCTCTATGACAAGCGCCGCCGCGTGCAGGGCGTGATGGGCACGCTGCGCAGGCCGGACGAGGCGGAACGGCGGCTGCCTGTGTTCCAAACGGTGGCGCAGGCCGTCGAGGTCATCCGCCGCGATTTTGCGAAGCCGCTGCTAATTGAAGACGTGGCCAAATCCTGCGGCCAGTCACTGCGGCAGCTCCAGCGTCGCTTTCAGAGCGCCTTCGGGATCACGCCGCAGGAATTCCTGCTCAAGACACGCGTGCTGGCCGCGGTGCGGCTGCTGGAGGAAACCACCCTCAGCGCGAGCCAGATCGCCGCGCAGTGCGGCTTTGTGGATGCGAGCAGCTTCACGCAGCATTTTCGCAAACGCACGGGTGAGTCACCCGCGGCCTACCGGCGCCTGCGGACGACTATTTGAGCTCGTCGCACATCGCCAGTGCCTTCAATGCCTGGCAGGTGGCGATGTAGGTGATGTAATGGTAGTTCCCGCGATAGAGCGAATGCATCCACCAGCGGCCGGAGACGCGCTGTTCGCGTTTCAGCCAGGCAATGCCGCGCTGGATGCGTTCGTCGCTGGCCTGGATGTTGTTCTGCCGCATGAGCACGATCGCGAGCGCGGTCATGTAGGCATCACTCTCGGGTTTGTCCGCATCAGGCAGGCTGGTGATGAGTTTGATCACAGTGTCGCTCATCTTGAAGTGCCAGTCGCTGAGCGCGGACATGTCGCGCGTGCTCCAGCCGCCGTCGGTGTGCTGCTTGGAGGAAAGCAGCGCCAGCGCGGCGTCGCGTTCGGCCGCGGTGTCCATCAGGATCGGGCGCACGTTGCGGTACAGCGCCATCTTGCGCTGCGTCGCGAGTTTGGGCGTGAGCGCGTAGA
>DAORHS010000669.1:0-3226 GCA_035438165.1 Prosthecobacter sp. | reverse complement strand
AACCTTCCGCTGGATGATGGAAGAGTACCGCGTGCAGGTGTTTGCCCAAGAGCTGGGAACCGCACAGCCCGTGAGTGTGAAGCGACTGGAAGCATTGTGGGTGTAAACAAGCCCAAAGGGCTTGCGTCATGAAGCCCAAGGGTTCGCAGAACCCTGGGTTCCCGAACAAACCATCCTCTTCTAAAGCACGAACCCCAACAGGGTTCCGTCCGCTTTCGTCACGCCGCCACCTCAATCCGACTCGTGCCGCCCGCCCCGCGCACCACACGCACCTGCGTTGTCAGCCGCTCCTTGAGCAAATCCACATGCGAGATGAGGCCGATGGTTTTCCCGCCAGCTCGTAGATTTTCCAAAGCGCTCAGCGCCACCTCCAGCGTCTCCGAGTCCAGCGTGCCGAAGCCTTCATCAATGAAGAGCGAATCAATCGGATGATGTCGGCTCGCGAGTTCGCTGAGCCCGAGAGCCAACGCGAGACTCGCCAGGAAGCTCTCTCCACCTGACAGGCTCTCCATCGGGCGATCCACGTTCGCCTGATACAAATCGACGATGCGCAGATCCAGCTCATCACCGGGCGCAGCCATCAGGCGATAACGCTCCGCCAGCACCTTCAAATGCTCGTTCGCCAGTCCGATGAGCTGCCGCAGCGTGAGCGACTGCGCGAAGCGTGAGAACTTCGCGCCATCGGCGGAACCGATCAGTTCCTTCAGGCGGCCCCAGCGCAGAGCCTCGGCCTCCGCGGCCTCCAATTCGGCTCCGCCAGCCTCGCGCCGCTTCTTGGCGTCGTCGTCATTCTTCACCTGCTGCTCCAGCGAGCCGAGTTCGGTGCGCTTCGTCGCAAACGCCTCGCCGATCTGCTTCGTGCCCGCTTCCAGCTCGCTCAAGGCCGCCGCGCTCAACACGCTCTGACCGTCGAAGGCCTCCCGGCGCGTCTCAAGCTGCTCCAGCTTCGCCGTCGCCGCCGCGAGCTGCGTTTGCAACGTGTTCAGCTTCGTCTCCGCCTCGCGCAACGCCTTCTCCGCCGATGAAACGCGGCCTTCATGCTCCTGCCGATCTTCCACCAGCGTCTTGCCGCCGAGCAGCTCGTTCAACTGCGTCTTCAACGCATCCGCCTTCGTGCGCAGCGACACACCCTCGGCCTTCAGCTCGTCGAGTCGCTTCGTTTTCGTGGCTTCATCCGCTTTCGCGAGTTGGATCTCGCCTTCGAGCCTCTGCCGCTCGCTGCGCTGCTGCGCGGCCTCCTGCTGTTTCTTCGCAAAGGTGGCCGAGCGCTTTTCGAGAGCCTCAATCTCACTTTCGGCATCCTCAGGCTCGTAGGCGCGTTCGCCAGAACGCGGGGCTTGGGGTGTCTGCGGAGCATCCATCCGCAGTCTGGCGACTGCGCCTACAGCCCCGTAGGCGTGCTCGCCAGAGCACGCGAGTCTCGTCCGCGCTTCCTCGGCCTCCAACGCCCCGACATCCGGCACCTCAATCTCTCCCAGCGCCTTCTTTACCTCCTCCGCCCGCTTCTTCTCGGCGCTGAGTTCCGCCTCCATCTTCGCCAACTCACGTTCCAGCACCGTCAGCGCCCGCTGGGCCTGCTCGTGCTGCTTCTCCAAGCTCACGAGCAGCTTCCGCGCGGCTTGCAGCTGCGATTCAAAGCTCGTCTCGCTGCTCGCGAAGGGATGCTCCGTGGCACCGCAGAGCGGACAAGGCTCACCCTCCTTCAAATCATGCCGGTGCTCGTCGAAGCCAGCCATCAGCTCCGACTTCCGCACGATCTCACGCTGAACCTCGATCTTCTCCGCGAGCCGCTTTTGCTCGTCGCGATCCTTCTCCGCCTTCGCGAGACCTTCCGCAGCCTTTGTCGTCAAAACAACCGTGTGAGCCTCCGAGTCGGCGAGACGCTTTTTCAGCGTTTCGGCCTCCGCATGACGCTTCTGGCCTTCAGCCAGCTTTTCATGCGCCACGCGCCACTCACGCACCGCGAGACGGAGCGTCGGCAATTGCTCGCCAAGCTCCGCGTCAGCCGCGTGCTGCTTCAACCACGCTTCGAGCGCCTGCGCGGCCTCCTGATGCGCGGCGAGGGCTTTTTCGGCGGCTTCACGCTTCGTGGCGGCCTCCTTCTGCTCCTTCGCCCACGTTTGATAAGTGGCGCGACTCTCCGCGAGCTGCTTTTCCAGTTGCTCGCTCTGCGCCGCGAGTCCCGCCGCCTGCTCCCACACCGGCTCACGCTTCGTGCGCAGCGCCTTCGCTTCTTCGGCGGCGGCTTTCGCCTTCGAAACCTCCGTCACAGCGGCTGATTGCGAGCTTTGGAGCTGCTTCACGCCTTCACCGAGCTTCGTGATCTCCGCCACAATCGTCGCGTGCTCGCGTTGCGCATGGAGTTGCTGCGTCGCGGCCTGGCTTTCACTTTGCAAACGCGCCGCGCTGGTCTTCGCCTCGGCAAACGAGGTCTCCAACCGTTGCCTCGCTTCATCATCGAGCACCGACACCGCGCCGAGCGCGGCTTTGAGCCGCTGCACCTGCTCGTCCTTGGCCTTGTAGGTCTCGAAGGCCAGCTTCGACAGCTCCGTGTAGATCTCCGTGCCGGTGATCTTCTCGAGCAACTCCGCGCGCTCATTCGGCTTCGCCTTCAAAAACGCGGCGAACTGCCCCTGCGCCAGCAGCACGGATCGCAGAAAGCGCTGCGCATCGAGGCCGGTGCGCTCCTCGATGAGGCGGTCCATCTCCGCCGACTTCTCCGCGAGGATCTCGCCCGTCACCGCATTCGCTAGGCGACGCTCGACCGGCTGCAGCTTGCCATCCGCCTTGCAGCGTGCGCGCCGCAGCCGCCAGGTGGCGCGAAGTTTTTCGCCCTTCGTCTCAAAGTCCACCTCCGCCAGGCACTCGGCCGTGTGGCGGCTCATCATCTCATCCGCCTTGTCATTGCCGTAACGCGCCGCGCGGCCATACAGCGCCAGCGTCATCGCATCCAGCAACGTCGATTTCCCCGCCCCCGTCGGCCCCGTGATCAAAAACACCCCCGCCGCGCTCAACGCCCCCTCATCAAACCGCACCTCATGCGCCCCGCTGAGCGAGTTGAGGTTCTGGAGTCGGACGGCGAGGAGGCGCATGGGGACTCATCCATAAACGGCTCCTGAGGCGATGGAAATGGCAGATTGCGAGGCAACACATCGGTCGTATTCTTGGCACCATGAAAACCGCCGCCATCAGCGAGCTTCCGAAAGTCTGGACTGACATCCTACGC
>DAORHS010000668.1:0-3226 GCA_035438165.1 Prosthecobacter sp. | reverse complement strand
CAAAGGGCGTGCGAGCAATTTCGGTGCGCCAACGTGCCAGTGTGGCCTCGCTGAGGTCTTTGATGCAGCGCAGAGGAACCCGGATGGCTTTGCCCAAGGGCGGCGCTGGCGTGCCGCTGAGAGCGTCGGAGCGTTCCACGGTGAAGGCATCATTGGATGCATTCACATCAGGAGACAGGAAGCCGATGCCGAGGCGGCGGCATTCGAGGGTATAGACCAGCGGCGAGTAGAACCCCTTGCCGTTGGTGAGCACTCCGGCCATGAACTCGGCGGGGTGATAGTGCTTGGCATAGGCTCCCTGATACGCCTCGACGGCATAGGCAGTGCTGTGAGCGCGGCAGAAGGCGTAGCCCTGGAACCCGGCCACGAGATCCCAAACGTAGGCGATGCTGCGAGCATCACGACGGCGTTCCTTGGCGGCTGCCATGAACTCGACTTTCACTTCGTTGATCTTGGCGCTGTCCTGTTTGACCAAGGCACGGCGCAGGACATCGCCACGACCGGGAGCGAGACCGGCGAAGGCTTCGCAGATTTGCAGGATGTGCTCCTCATACGCCACGACGCCGAAGGTGGAACGCAACACCGGGGCGAGGCTGTCATGCGTGTAGTCCACGGGTTCGAGGCCCTGCGCACGACGGGCGAACTGCGCTTTCTTGAGGCCATTGGCCGCACCTGGACGGATGACGGAAACAATCGCCACAAGACGGTCGATGTCGCGCACATCGGCCATGCAGGCGAGACTGGTCATGGCGGGGCTTTCGATGTGATGCACACCGCGTGCATTGCCGGTGGCGATCATGTGCCACACGCCGGAATCACTCCACGGCTCCACGGGCTCGGCGCGGGCGGGCTGCTCTGTTCCGCCTCGGGTGCCTACTTCGAGAGATGGAAGATCGAGAGCAAGTCCCTGTGACCGCAAGGTGGCCTGAGTGTCTCGCAGCACGGCGAGACCACCCTGCGCGAGGATGTCGAGCTTGATGAGGCCGACAGCTTCGACGGCATCCATGTCAAAATGCGTGGTGGGCCAGCCCTTACCGCTGATGAAGGTGGGTGTTTGGTCTCGAATCGGATCACGCGAGAGCACGACGCCGCAGGGGTGCATTTTCGCATAACGCGGAAAGCCATCGAGCATCCCGGCCATGAGCAGGGCGGTGCGCAGCGGCTCCTCCTGCCATGCGGAGTGATCGCACTCACGCGAGAGCGCCACGGCATCGGCGGCGTGCCGGGCATCCGTCCACGGCATGTGCTCCGTGAGACGGCGGATTTCGTTCTCGGCAACACCGAGCACCTTGGCGACATCGCCAAAGGCGGAACGGGCCTGGAAGGTGTTGAACCCGCCGACGATGGCGGCGTGTTCGGGACCATAGCGGTCGAGCAGCAGGCGCACCACGTCATCCTTGCGGTCATGCGCGAAGTCGATGTCGATGTCTGGCAGCTTCTGCAGCGCCATGCGGTCGCGGTTGAGGAAGCGCTTGAAGTAGAGTTCAAAGCGGATCGGGCAGACGTTGCTAATACCGAGGGCATAGCACACCAGCGAATCCGCCGCGCTGCCACGGGTGATCCAGCCGATGCCAAGCTGAGAGCACTCCTTGAGCAGGTGCCAGACCGTGAGAAAATATTCCTCATAACCAACTTCGGAGATGATGGCGAGTTCCTCGCGCAACTGCGCCTCATGCTGCCTGGCTTTGATACCGTAGCGCTGGGTCAAGCCTGCGTGCGCAAGACGGTAAAGCATGGCCGCTGGTGTGCTGCCATCGGCGGGGGTGTAGCGCGGGAAACGCAGGGTTTTGAAATCGAAGGCGAACTCGCACTGTGCGGCGATGTCCTGCGCGGCCTGCATGGCGGCGGCTGAATAAGGCCATTCCGCCGGCGGGTGAAAGGCGAAGTCACCGCGACGCTTCCTCGCGTGCTTCTCACGCAACAGGGTGAGCGTCTTCATGCTCTGCACGATGTCGAAGAACACTTTGTCCGCCGGCTTGTGGTAGCGGATTTCAGGCAGGGCCACAGCGGCGGTGTTTGCGGGCAGGATGATCAAGCCTTCGAGGTGATCGTGCATTTGCGTTGGCGTGATGCAGGCGTCGTTGTTGAACGAGAGCAGGCGGCAGAGGTTCTGATAGCCACGCAGGTTTTGCACATAGGCGAGCAACGGCTTCTTATCGCAGCACAGTTCCGCGCCGATGATGGGCTTGATCCCGGCGGCGGTGGCAGCCTGGAAAAACGGCACGGCAGCATGCAGGTTCCTGTCGGTGATCGCCACCGCAGGCATGTCATGTGCGGCGGCGGCTGCGATGATGGCGGGAATCGTGAGCGTGGAATCAAGGAAGCTGAAGCAGCTTTTCACATTCAGCGCAGGCACGGCGAGACGTGCTGTGTGGCGGGTGATGATCTGCGGGCCGGTGCCGGGACGCTCTCGCAAGACGCGATTCGTCACGGTGGCGGTCGGATCGGTGACAAGCTGCGGCTTGGGCAGGGTTTGCCGGGGTGCCTGCCGGTGCTGGGAGAGCCAGAGATCATGCCCGCGCATGATGCTGCGATTGCCACGGCGGAGATCGTCCACAATGAGCGAGAGCGTGTGCAGGCGCTCGCGCTTCATGTCGGACTGCTCCAGCGGCAGGACGTTGCAGAAGCCGCTATCATAGACCTTGGTGAAGCGCAGGCCAATCAGGCGCACACTGACACGGCGCTCCCAGGCGCGGGTGAGCATGGCTTGCAGGAGCGGATACAAATCGTGCTCCAAGTCGGTCGGTTCGTCGAGACTGGCGGAGCGTGTCACTTCGTCCATGTCGTTGTAGCGCAGGCGCAAGGTCACGGTGCGGATGCTTTTGCCATCCTCACGCACACGACGCATGAGGGTGTCTGCCATGGCCCGCAGACGGGCAATGATGAAGGTAGTGTCGGTGGTGTCCTGGTTGAAGGTTTCCTGCTCACCGTAGCTTTTCGCGGCGGGTGCATCGCACACGACGGGGCGGAGGTCGTTGCCGAGGGCGTAGTCACGCAGGGCTGATGCCCCAGAGCCGACAAGCAGCGAGAGTTCATCCACGGGTGTGCGGGCGATGTGCTCGACCATGCGCAGCCCGGCGGTGTTAAGCTTGGCGGCGAGGACCGGGCCGACTTGCGGCAGCCACTTGTTTTCCAACGGCCAGAGAAAGCCCTGCTCTTGCCCTGGAGCCACTTCGATGAAGCAATGCGGTTTGCGCAGCTTGCTGGCGATCTGCGACACGAGTTT
>DAORHS010000667.1:0-3228 GCA_035438165.1 Prosthecobacter sp. | reverse complement strand
CGGCGAGTTCCTTCTCCGTCACTTTGCGCCAGGGTAGATCAATCTTCTTCGTGTGGTGCTGCAACACGGCGCCACTCACAGGCTCCAGTTTGGCTCCTTCATAAGCTTCCTCCCAGCCACGAACGACACGACGAGCGACTTCTTCGAGCCGTGTGAGGCCGCGCAGACGGCGCATGCGCTCGTCGGCGGCTTTGCCATACATCGGGCGCGGCACTTGATCGCCACCAGCGCCGGTCCACGCGAGAATGTGCAGGTCTTTGCCGTGACGCTCACGCAACTGACGACGCACCGGGTCCCAGAAGTCGGCGTGAATAACCTTGAGACCTTCGACTTCCTGCGAAGGGCAAGGCACATTCACAGCGGTGGCGATGAGCGTGTCGTTTTGATCCCAAAAGAACAGCACGTCGAGATTGTGATCCTCATAGCCCTCGATGCCGCGAAACTCCGGCACGTTGGTCGCGCCATACATCTTCGCGGTGCCATCCGCGTAGGTCGCACGGCGATTTTGCGCGATGACGGCCTGTCCTTGGCCCCAGCCTGCCTTGGCAGGCTTTCGGCTGCTCCAGCTCTGCACCATGGCCTCCACGATTTTGTCCACCATGAACTCGGTGTATTCCATCGGCATCATCACGTTCTTGCCGAGCAGGCTGTAGCGATCTCCCTTCATCGTCACCGGCGCAGTGTGCGTGTGCGTGGCGTTGAGAAAGAGCTTCTGGAGATCAAAACCGGGCAGCTTGTCCTTCGCCTTTTCGCGCACCAGTTCGATAAGCCCGGCACGGATGCCCACGATGTCGCAGGAGACCATGATGGCCTGATCCAGCGCGGTGTCTCCCTCGCGTGATTCGAGGGCGAGTGCGGTGGCATAGATCTGCGTCTCGGGTTTCTCCGAGATGCGCACATGCATCTGCCCGTCCAGCGCCACCGGGCGGTCAGGCGTGATGTTGATGGTCGCCGCACCGACATGAAGGTCTGAGGCCGAGACGATGGAGGAAGTGACAATGAACAGCGAGAGCAAGAAGTGGCGCATGAGGGTTATACACGGCGACTGCATAGTGCTTATCAATGTGGTTGAGTCGAGTCCTCTGGACTGCTCAGAGTGAGTCCAGAGGACTCAACCACACTCAATGAACCGCGAAAACCCGACGACAGGCCGCGTAGAAGAGGGAACTCATGACGAATCCAACTCTTTTCCCGACTTCACGCACGCGACGTTCCTTCATCACCACATCAGGCTCCGCGCTGATGACTGGAATGTTTGGCCAATCCATCTTCGGAGCCGAGGAGAAGAAGCCGTTGCCCGATTTGCCCGAGGGTTGGCATTTGCGCATGGGCAATGCTCAAACGCCTGAGGAAGCCATCGCGGAGCTGGAAGCCTTTAAAAAGGCCACGCCTGATCTGGCGAGCTGGGAGAAGCGCAAGGCGGCCATTCGACAAGGCATCCTCGAAGGCGCACGGCTGGCGAATCCACCCGAGAAGCCGCCGCTTGATCCGGTGTATTCCAACAAGCGGACCTATGAAGGCTACACGGCGGAGAGCGTGCATATCCGCAGTTGGCCCGGCTTTTATGTCACAGGCACGCTGTATCGGCCGCTCGACATGAAACCGCCGTATGCAGGAGTCGTGTCCGCGCATGGACATGGCGGGCGTTTTTTGCCATCGCGCCAGACTCGCTGTGCGGTGCTGGCACGCATGGGTGCGGTCGTTTTCCACTATGACATGGTGGGCTATGGCGACACGAAAAAGGCGGGCTGGGAGCATGGCAAGGTGCCGGAGATCCAGCGCCTGGTCATGCGGAACTGCATTCGCGCTCTGGATTTCGTTTCGTCCATCGAAGGTGTTGATCCCAAGCGCATCGGCATGACCGGCAACTCTGGCGGCGCCACGCAGACCTTCCTGACCTCCGCATTGGATGAGCGCATCGCGGTGGCAGTGCCGAGTTGTCAGGTATCCGCGCATTTCTTTGGCGGTTGCCCTTGTGAGAGCGGCATGCCGATCCATTGGGGGCCAAATCACAAGACCAACAACGCCGAGATCGCGGCGATGACCGCGCCACGGCCCCAGCTTATCATTTCCAATGGAGCCGACTACACCAAGAACACGCCCGAGGTGGAGTTCCGCTACATCCAGCACATCTACAGCCTCTACGGAGCTGCGGACAAGGTCGTGAACGCCCATTTCCCCCTCGAAGGCCACGACTACGGCCCGAGCAAGCGCCTGGCCGCCTATCCGTTCTTCATTCGTCACCTCGGACTCAACAGCCTGCGAGCGTGGGCCAAGGAGGAGCAAATCAACGAGACCTTCGCCAAGGTCGAAACCGAAGAGGAAATGCTCGTCTTCAATGACAAGAACCCCTGGCCGAAGGATGCCGTAGCACCGAACACGCCGCTGCCATTCTGATGAGACTCTTTTTCTCCCGAATCATCATCGCTGCTTGTTTCAGCGGGTTTGCTCATGCGGAAGTCACTCGCATCGAGATCACCGAACGTGCTACATTTGCTGCGGGCAAGGCCTTTGGCCCCGCAGGTGCCTACGAGCGCCTCAAGGGCCGGATGTTCATCGAGACCGATCCGGCGAACCAAGCCAACGAACGCATCAGCGACCTCAAGCTGGCTCCGCGCAACGCTCGCGGGAAGGTGGAGAGCTGGACGGACTTCTTTCTGCTGAAGCCGGTCGATGCGGCCAAGGGCAACGGCGTGCTGCTCTATGACGTGAACAATCGCGGCAACATGCTCGCACTTTGGACCTTCAACGATGGCGAACGCACGAATGATCCGAAGACGGAGGCGCATGCCGGGCATGGCTTCCTCATGAAGCACGGCTTCTCCGTGCTGTGGTGCGGCTGGAATGGAGAGGTGCAGGCGGATGACACGCAGCGGCTGCTGTGCGGTCTGCCCATCGCGACGGACTATGGCAAGACGATCACCGGCACAGCGCATCTGGAGATCACGAGCACGGAAAAAGTCTTCAGCCGCGCCTTCTCGTGGAGCCCGTGGGGCATCGGCGCGGCCTTTCCGTCAGTGAGTCTCGACAACGCCGACGCCACGCTCACGATGCGGCCGCATCGCGGCGCGGATGGCATCGAGGTGCCGCGTGCGGAGTGGGCGTTTGGACGTTGGGAAAATGACAAACTCATTCCCGATGCCACGCATGTCCATGTGAAGACCGGTTTACGTCCCGGCTGGCTTTACGACCTCGTTTACACAGCCAAAGAGCCTCGCGTGACCGGTC
>DAORHS010000666.1:0-3232 GCA_035438165.1 Prosthecobacter sp. | reverse complement strand
CGATGTCGCACCCGCGCATCTGCGGGAGCGTGCCGCCGGGTTTGAGTACAATCTCCTCGCGCCGCTCTTCGCGTTGAATCTGAATTTGAGCGAGCCGCCGCGCTATGCCGCGGCGGAGCAGCATCCGGAATTGAAGGACGCATTCATGACGATCCTCGGCCTCGAGGATGTGGCGCAGTTTCATGACATCGTCGCCGCGCACGAGCGCGGTGAGATTCCGCGCACGGTCATGTGGGGCGCGTGCCCGACGCAGTTTGATCCCTCGCAGGCGCCCGGTGGCGGCCACACCGCGTTCATGTGGGAGAAGCTGCCCTATGCCCTGCACGGTGATGCGCGGAACTGGGACGCGCAGAAGGAGCAGCATGGCCGCGAGATGCTCGCCCTCTGGCAGACGTATGCGCCGAATCTGCGCGAGGTGGTGCGCGGCTCCTTCACCCGCAGTGCGCTCGATACGGAGCGCCTGCTGCCGAACATGAGGCGCGGCGACCTGCTCGTGGGTTCCTTTGCGAACGATCAGGTCGGCTACCACCGTCCCTTCAAAGGCGCCGGTGCCTACCGCACCGAAATCCCCGGTCTCTATCTCTGCGGCGGCTCCACCCATCCCGGCGGCAACGTCACCGGTTTGTGCGGTTACAATGCGGCCAAGGTCGTGCTCGCGGCACACGGTGCCTGACGCTCAGCGTTTTTTATTTCGCGGCATGCAGGCCGTTCAGTTGCGTGCGGCGTATGGGAGTGGGAAAGGCTCTTTGAATGATCACCCCTCAGACGATGGACACGGGCAAGGGCGGCAGGACGATCCTCGATGCCGAAAAGGCGCGGGTGGAGTTCGTGGCCACGCCTTCGGTGCGCGAGGCGCTCTCCCGCATCGGGCGCACGGAAGATGCGCGCTTTTCACCGGACAATCGGAAGCTCGCCATCACCGGCTTTGCGAAGAACACCTGCCTCATCTTCGACATCGAGGTGGACCGCTCCGGCCCCAGGCCGGTGGTGCGGCTCCAGGACTGCCTCGAAATACGGTCGCGTCGGTTCTGCGGGCCGCATGGCATCGAGTTCATCGGCGGGGATCGGCTGCTCGTGGCGAACCGCGGCGGGCGCATCTCCCTCTTCGCCATGCCGGAGCGTCCGGCGGAGGGCGGTGTGGTGGACGCCGAGCCGCTCCATGAGGTGAGCCGCATCGGCTTCCTGAGACGCCTGAACTCACCGGGCTCGCTCTGCGTGCTCAGCGCCTCGGACGACCAGGCCGAAATCCTCGTGTGCAACAACTACACCCACCGGATCTCGCGCCATGTCCTGCCCCTCCGGGCCGGCGCCTGCGAGCCGTACGACGAGGTCTTCCTGAACAAGGGCTTTCGAATCCCGGACGGCATCGCGATCAATGCCGACCAATCCTGGCTGGCCGTCAGCAATCACGACACGCACAGCGTCCTCATGTTTGGCCTCAACGCCGCGCTCACGCCCGCCACCCGGGCGGTGGGCGAACTCACAGGCGTCAACTATCCCCACGGCCTCCGTTTCTCCGCGGACGGCAGCCGGCTCTTCGTCGCCGATGCCGGGGCCCGCTTCGTTCATGTCTATGAGGCGGATGACACCGGTGGCTGGTGTGGGGAACGGGCTCCGGTGCGGTCTGTGCTTGCACTCAGCGAGGAGACCTACCTGAAAGGCCGCACCAATCCTCAGGAGGGCGGGCCCAAAGGCGTCGATCTCACCACGGCCGGAGACCTCATGGTGATCACCTGCCATGAGGAGCCCCTGGCCTTCTTCCATCTGCCGGAGCTTCTGGGATGATCCAGGGCTACAACGACTCGATCATCCGCCCGTCCTTCGTGCGGCAGGGCACGCGGAGGTGCTCGAGCCAGGTGGGGATGAAGTCGTTGAGGAGAAACTTCCGCGCTTCGCCGAGGTCGTTGAAGGTCACGCCCGCCCATGGGAACCCGCGTTCCTGATAGTAGTAGTCCCACGTGCCGCCTGGTTTCGTGATGAAGTAGGTGCCGTCGTGCGAGTCCTTCTCGGTGCGCACCGGCGGCAGTTGCTCCGGCTCCAGTCCCTGGGCGGCCAGACTCGCCTCGATGTCGGCGCGTGTGAGGGTGAAGACACGGTTCACCGCGTCCTGGCAGCGCTCCGTGTTGCCGGGCTCGTTGGTGTCACGCCATTCGGAGGGAAGACCGAGATGCTGCAGCGACCACGTGGCCACGTCGGCGTTGGATTGCAGCACCTGCATTTGTTCGGCGGTGGACAGGGGGGAACTCATGCGCGCACGGTTCACAGATTCGGAAATCCTTCAAGCAAACCCTCTTGTCTTGGGCTGACAGAAGGGCTGACAGAAAAAAAGGGGGCAGAAACAAAACTGGTTTTTTCTGTCCTGTTGTTTTTGTCAGCCCCATTCCGGCCTCATTTCATCACCAGCTCCGCGCTCACCGCGCCGTTCTCGCCGGCGGTGAAGGTGCGGCGCTGGCCGTCGATCTCGTGGACGATGATCAGCGCCTTGTTCCAGCCGGGGGTGGGATCGGCACCGAGCCAGTGCGGGTTCGCGTGGAAGACGGCGCCGGGTTCGTCGAAGAAGGACTTCACACGATCGGTCACGTCGGTAAACGACGTGCCGGAGCCATAGACGGCGGAGATGAGCTTCACCGGCACACGTTCCGGCGCGGGCGCGGGTTTGCCGTTGGGCAGGAGCTTGATGAAGCGGGCGTCGCCGATGCCGAGGGAGAGTGACGGGGTGTTCCAGAGGTTTTCGAATTTCGCCAAGTCGCACACGCCGGTCATCTCGATGAGGTCGCCTTCGCGCAGCGTGGCGAGCTTCGGGAGGATGTTGTCTTCCTTCCACTGGCTGGCGAAGACGCGCACGTAGTAGCCTTCATCATTCGGCAGGTAGGACCACACGACGAAGCGCTCCCAAAAGTCCACGCCGCGCACATTGAAGCGCATCTGCGCCGGGCGCTTTGTGTCCACGAGCTTCTTCTTGAGCAGGCCGTTGGCCACTTCCTTCTGCGCATCGGACCACTTCCGCGCATTTTCCGGCTCCAGGTCCTTCGGAATGACGGCGAGGAAGTCCGGGTAGCTGCGCAGGGGCTTCGGCTCCTTTGGTTTGGCGGGCGCGGGATCGGCCGCGTTCAGGAGGCACGCGGAGGCGAGGGGGAGCAGGAGCAGAGCGGGCGTGAGTTTCATGCGAGGTGGGCAGGTGTCGTGATTCAGATCACGGATTGCAACCGGTCATCCTTGGGGCCGGATGCGG
>DAORHS010000665.1:0-3245 GCA_035438165.1 Prosthecobacter sp. | reverse complement strand
GCTGCCGCATGAAATCGGCCACGTGCTGGGACTTCAGCACGCACGCGGAGACAATCAGACCATGTGCGAGACTGGGCCCTACAATCTCCCGGACAAGACCAGTTTCGCTCAGTTGCGGCATCTCTACGCACCTCACACACCGGTCTTCACCTGGGTGCAGTGCATCATGGACAGCTCCGCCGCCGCAGAGTGATCCGGCCAAAGGTAGCGTGGCAAGAAATGGACCGCGCCTGCCGTGGTGAGAACATGACAATGCATCGTCTGCTCTGGGTTTCATTCCTTCCGTGTCTTCTGTGTGTTCCGTGGTTGTCCCTTCGGGCCTTGGACTTCCCCTCCACCCCGCCCGTCGAGCCGCAAAACGCCGCAAAGACCTTCCACGTGCTCGATGGCTTCGAGATGCAGCTCATCGCCGCCGAGCCGCTCGTCACCGATCCCGTCGCCATCACCTACGATGCGGATGGCCGCGCCTACGTGTGCGAGATGAACGACTACCCCTACACCGACAAGGCCACGCACAAGCCCAGCCAGGAGAACCCCACCGATGCTCACATCGGCAAAGTGCGCCTGCTCACCGATACCGACGGCGACGGCACCTTCGACAAGGCCACCGTCTTCTCCGACGGCCTCTCCTGGCCCACCGGTGCCGCGTGCTGGAAAGGCGGTATCTTCGTCACCGCCACGCCGGACGTTTGGTATCTCAAAGACACAAATGACGACGGCGTGGCCGATGTGCGGCAAAAGGTCTTCACCGGCTTCAAAAAGCTCAACGTGCAGGCCGTGATGAACAACCCCATCTGGGGCCTCGACCACCGCATCTACATCGCCGGCGGCTCGAACGGCGGCGAAATCCAGCGTGTGCCCGGCAGCGAGAGCGTCATGCCGCTGCCGAAGGACTTCAAACCGCTGCCCATCAAGCGAAACGACTTCTCCTTCGATCCCAGCACCGGCGATGTGCGCCTCGAAAGCGGCGGCGCACGCTTTGGCAACACCTTCGACGACTGGGGCAACCGCTTCCTCTGCAACATCCGCAATCCCTGCCAGCACGTCGTCCTGCCGTATCGCTACCTCGCGCGGAATCCCTATCTCGTCGTCCCCAGCGCTCTGAACGACTGCGCCGAGGCCGGCGACCAGCTTCCCGTCTATCGCACCAGCCCCGCCGAGCCCTGGCGCGAATTCCGCGCAAAACGCTGGGTGCAGGAAGGCAGCCACCTGCCGAAAAGCGAGCTCGTCGGCGCTGGCGTCGTCACTTCATCGAGCGGCATCACCGTCTATCGCGGCGACGCGTATCCACCGGAGTATCGCGACTTCGCCTTTGTCGCCGACGTAGCCGGGAATCTGTTCTACCGCATGAAGCTCGTGCCCGACGGCGTCACCTTCAAAGCCGTGCAGGTCGATGGAAACAAAAACTTCTGCACCAGCGACGACCTCTGGTTTCGTCCCGTGAATTTCGTCAACGCCCCCGACGGCTGCCTCCACGTCTGCGACATGTATCGCGAAGTCATCGAGCACCCCTGGAGCATCCCCGACGACATCCACGCGGTTGTCGATCTGCTGCGAGGACGGGATCGCGGAAGAATCTGGCGATTAACCCCACGCGGTTCTGTAGTCCCGCCTTCAGGCGGCTCAGAAAAAGCACCGGCTAAAGCCGGAACTACAATGCGCAGCACTCCCAAGCTCAGCACCGCCATCACCCCAGACCTAGTCGCTCTCCTCGACCACCCGAACGCCTGGCACCGCGAAACCGCACAGCGTTTGCTCTTTGAGCGCCAGGACAAAACCGCTGTGGAGCCGATGCGACAAATGGTGAAGAGCGGGAAAACGACGCCGGGGAGGATTGCAGCGCTGTGGTCTTTGATCACGGCATCAACTGCCAGCGATGGAAGCCTGTCTCAGACAGCATTCGACACACTGCGTGACGCTTTCGATTCAGACGACAACCAGCTTGTCGCACAGGCAGCAGTCATCAGTGGAGAAGTCGGATCGGCAGTCTCTTCGACTCAATCTTCAGTTCTCCTGTACCAGCAGGGCAGGTTGCTCGAAAGGCCGGTCAATTTGGGGGGCGGCAATCTTGCCGCTGTTTTCGCGCTTAACGAAGCATCAGACGCTCAGATCGCGAACGTGGCACCATCGCTTCTTCGCATTGGATCGCAGGATTCATGGATTACCCCTGTTGCAATCCAGCTCTGCCTCCGCGTTGGCGTGACAAAGTTAGCGACCACGGCATTCGACCCTCGAAAAGAGGAGACAAAACAAATGGCGCTGTTGTTTCCGTTAATTGCGGAAGCCGCCGCGAAGTCCACAGACCCCAAAGTGGCCGTTGAGGCGATTGAATTGCCGATGATGCTCCAAGGGATCGAACGAAACATGCCTGACTATCCAGTTTTCCCCATAGGTTTGGCTGAAACAGCGGCACGTTCGGTTGCCAAAGGTGCGCTCAAAAAGGGGCGCAAGCTGGCCGATCTGCCCGTCAGTCAAGACGGTGTCCAATGGTGGAACCTGCGCATTGAAGAAGCAGTTCGAAGCATTCCGGACAGTGCTCAGACGGTTTTGGATGAGGACTTGCTCGGTTTGGTTGCGCTTGCTCCGCTCGATCGTTTCGGGCCGTTGTTTTCACAGGCGCTTGCTCCCAGCAAGTCCACTGACCTTCAACTCGCCGCCCTCGAAGCCCTTGGCAGCTACCGCGAGCCTGCCGTCGCCGAGATGCTCATCAAGGCGTGGCCGAAGATGACGCCCACGCTGCGTGACAAGGCCACCACGCTCCTGCTTTCGCGCACGGATCGCATCTTCAAGCTGCTGGATGCCATTGAGGCGAAGAAGATCACGCCCGCGCAGCTCAGTGTCGCCGCCAAGGCCACGCTGGGGCAGCAGAAAACGCCTGCGCTGGCGGAACGCATTGCCAAACTCATCGGCGACGGCTCGTCATCGAACCGGAAGGAGGTCATCGAGAGGTATCTGAGTGCAATGGGGCTGAGAAGTAGTCCTGGGCTTCAGCCCGCCAAGACTTCGCAAAGCTCTGACGGGCTAAAGCCCGGGACTACTCTCCATGACGCCACCCGCGGCTCCAAAGTCTATGAAACCGCCTGCATGGTCTGCCACAAGTTCGCGGACAAGGGCAATGATGTCGGTCCGCACCTCGGCACGATCAAAGCGTGGACCGCCGAGCAGCTCGTCACGAACATCCTCGACCCAAATCGCGAGGTCTCGCCGAATTTCGCGCTCTACCTCGTCGAAACGAATGACGGTCG
>DAORHS010000664.1:0-3247 GCA_035438165.1 Prosthecobacter sp. | reverse complement strand
CACGACGAAGCCCGGCTTCCCGCCTTCAGCAGTGACCACCCGCACGCCCGCGATGCGTTTGCCTGGAGAACGTCCGCCGACGACTTCGGTGAACCAATACAATGCGGCCACCAGCAGCGGCAGCCACGGGAGGAGCGTGGTGCCCTGGCCGCCGAACGGCAGCGGGAAACGCCAGCTCGTCCACGCCGAGACCCAGATCACCTGCCCGATCAACCATGCACCGACGAAGATGACCGCCACGTCGATCGCGCTGGCCTTCACACGATCGGCCAGCGCCGCCGGCGGCAACGGCGGCGGCGGGGAACCACCGCTCACCACCACATGCACCGGTTCTTGGAGTCGCGAGACCGGTTTGGGCACGTCCGCCATTTGAGGCGATGATTCGATGATCGTCACCGGCTTGCCGCAGGATGGACAAAACTTCGCACCCGCTGCGACAACCGAGGCGCAATGGTTGCATTTGAGCACATGCGGTTCTTGTGCTGGCTTCTGCATACAAAGTAACGTGTCGTCAGCCTGCCTGCGTCACAATACGCACTACCACGCCAGAATTGCGCACCTCCTCTTATGAACACCATCCTTCGTCCCCTGCCTGTTTGCCTCTGGATTGCCAGCTTTGGGTCCATCGCCCTGCTGATCGGTCAGGTGAGCGGCGTGGGCACCATGTACACCTTGCTTCTGCCCGTCGCGCTGCCTTGCGTGGCGGTGATTGCCGCCGGCTGGCTCATGGCCTCCTCCAAAGGCGACCAGTTTCTCACGGAACGGCTTCGCCTCGGCCTCGTCGGCGGCTTGTGGGGCACGGTGGGGTACGATGCGGTGCGCGTGCCGCTGCATCTGATGGGCCTCAATCCCTTCCCGCCCATCCGCGCCTATGGCATGTGGGTGTGCGGTCTCGATCATGCCACGCCGATGACGGATCTCGCAGGGTTCGCCTACCACATCAGCAACGGCATCACCTTCGGCTGGATCTATGCGCTGCTGATGACCGGCAGACACTGGGGCTGGGGCGTGCTGTTTGGCCTGGGGCTGGAGGTGATGGCCGTGGTCACGCCGTTTGGCGAGCTCTTTGGACTCCGTGCGTTTTCGCAGACGGTGATCATCGCCTTCGTGGCGCATCTGTTTTACGGCTATCCGCTCGGCCGTGTCTGCCAGATGCGTGCCACGCGTGGTCTCGGTGTGTCACTCGCTGGTCGGGCACGGCCATCATCGCGCTGGCCGCGTGGTTCGTGCTCGCGTGGCAGCCGGTGGCCGGTTATCCGGAGCTTCCCGGCCGTGTGATCCGCTTCGGCCCCGCCGCCATCTATCCGGGTGTGCGTGACATCCATCTGCCTGCTGGTGCGGAGGTCACCTTGAGCAATGAAACCGACCGTGAGCTCAAAGTGCGCCTCCGCAGCACCAAGGACGGCCATCACAGCACCGGAGTCGAGGTTGTGTTGCCAGCGAAGGCTGAAATAGCGCACACCATGTCCGGCAGCGGCCTGTTTCAGTTTGCCGTGCCCGGAGAGCCCTGGCGCAGCGCGTGGGTCTTTGTGTGGGATCGTTAAACCTGAATCGAAGGCGGCTTGTCGCGCTTCAGTTTAATGTCGATCAAGCAATGGGAAGTGATCTGAGTGGGGTTTCCTGCTGATTTTCGAAGGTCAGTCGCTCGCGGGCTATAACAAAACCGTCGAGTCCGTAACTCGAAAGGATGTGCCAAACACTCAACTGTCTCCGCTCAATAACGTCTTCAATGGACTCGTTCATCTTCTCAGTCTTCGGCCATCCATGGTGCTTGAGGCGGTCAAACAAATCAGGATTGGTTTCAATCTCCCGCCGAAGGTCAGAACCATCCATGTCAAAAATGATGTCTCCGCCAAGAACACACTCCAAGTGGTGACACCAAACATCGGTGAACCAAACATCAGTAAACTCGACCGGGTCGGAATGCGGATACATCGTCCGCATGATGAGTGTGCAAGTTCGCGAATCGAACTCGTAAGCGTAGAGGTGGTTGTCATGCACGGAACAAGACTCCACGATGTGCTCTCTAAGGGCGTCTGACTCACTCATGACAAAGGCGATGGACTCTGTTTCTTGGCCGAACGTCCCGGATCAGGCGACGGCGAGCGGGAAGCGTCGATGACACGACAGATGCCATACGAGCCGTTGCCTGCATCCGTTTTGTTCGGCTTGAGTGATTAGTCTCGTTCGCATGGCATTGGCTCCTTCTGAAAGTGCTTTGCCCCGAGGTCTTTGCCCCAAGCTGTGCCAGTAGGCGCATCAAGATATGGAATGATTGTCTGGTCGTAGTTGCAGATGGTGTTCACCTCGTAAATGGCCCAATGATCTGGATTATCGACATACTCCTCATCTTCGTCGCCAGCCATGAACGTCCATCCAGAAGCAACTGATTGGGACGAGGCTTCGCGATACATGTAGCCAACTTCACAGCCATCCACGACGATTCGATCAGTGGCCAAGCAACCTCCCATCGGCGTTATGAGTTGCTTGATGTCTTCCCGAGCGAGTTTGAATGGCTTATCAAGCGGGTTCATGATGATTGGCCGAACGTTGTTTAGCCACACTAAATTGTGGGCGAATCGGATTCGCCCACAGTTTTTGATGGGTTTTCGGGACTGGGTTGGGTCAAAGGGCGGCGCTCACGAACAGAAAGGATTTTTGGATGGATGCGCCGATGGAAGCGAAAAAGTCGCCGGAGGTCAAGCCTTGGGCGCGCAGAGTCGTCGAGGCAGCGGGGTGTTCATTCCGGCCAATGTGGATGGGAGCGGGGGCCGAGCTGGTGGGGCGTGGAGATGGTGAGAAGTGCAGGTCAACGCTGAAGCGCAGGTGGCTTGTCGCGTTTCAGCTTCGTCAGCTCCGTCACGGCGAGTTCCGCCTTCGGCATTTCAGCCGGTGGCACGGGGAGCAGCACCTGTTCTTCTTGAATGCCGGCGCGAGTGAGGAAAGCATAGCGCACGCGCAGCCAGTAACGGCCGTTGTCGCTGTCCAGATCGACGCCCTGGAGCCACGAACCGACCATCGACCACGAATGCAGCTCGTCGCCGAGCATCACGCACGTTTTGCCCACGCGCACGCGTGTTTCCGTGGTGCTGAGCCGACGCAGCCGGGCCCCGGGTGTCAGCGTGGCGGCCAGGCCCGTGAGCACCATCACCAGCAGCAGCATGGCCGCCACCCAGACGCCCGCCTCCGGGTCATAGATGATGAAGCCGATGCCGATCGTGATGCAGAAAAACCACACAATGCGCAG